>CAZGDZ010000014.1:8709-15941 GCA_964524855.1 uncultured Macromonas sp. | reverse complement strand
CAGAGTGAACCTGCTCCCGCTGACAGACCAACCTGGCTTCGACTGTGTTCTGTGGGGCAGCGACCTCAACTTTGTGCGCGGCGAAGACTCGCTGGTGCGCGCGTTATGGGCTGGTCAGGCGTTCGTGTGGCACATCTACCCGCAACACGACAACGCCCACCACGCCAAGCTCGAAGCCTTTTTGGACTGGCTGCAAGCCCCGCCCGACCTGCGCCAGATGCACCGCTGCTGGAACGGTGTGGACGACAGCCCCTTGCCTGCCTTGAGCCCGGCCGTGCTGGCGCGCTGGCGCGCAACCACGCTGGCGGCTCGACAGCGGCTGCAAGCACAGGACGACCTCACCACCCAACTGCTGGGATTTGTCACGGAAAAACAGTAAAATCATGGGTTTTGCGAACCCACGCTGAATCCGCCGCACGCCGACGCTCCTGCCTTGGCACGTTTTGCTACCCTGCGGCACAACTTGTTGACACACCATGAAAATCGCTCAAGAAATCCGCGCCGGCAACGTGATCATGCACGGCAAAGACCCCATGATCGTCCTGAAAACCGAATACGCTCGTGGCGGCCGTGGCGCGGCCACCGTTCGCATGAAACTCAAGGCGCTGCTGAGCAACATGGGCACCGAAGTTGTGTTCCGCGCGGACGACAAGATCGACAACGTCATTCTGGACAAGAAAGAGTGCACCTACTCCTACTTCGCCGACCCGATGTACGTTTGCATGGACGCAGAGTACAACCAGTACGAAGTTGAAGCCGCCAACATGGGCGACGCGCTGAACTACCTGGAAGACGGCATGGCGCTGGAAGTGGTGTTCTACGACGGCAAAGCCATTTCCGTGGAAATGCCCACCAGCGTTGAGCGCGAAGTCACCTGGACCGAACCCGCCGTCAAAGGCGACACGTCCGGCAAAGTGCTCAAGCCCGCCAAGATCGCCACCGGCTTCGAAGTCCCGGTGCCGCTGTTTGTGGACCAAGGCGATCGCATCGAAATCGACACCCGCACCGGCGAGTACCGCAAACGCGTCTGAACGCTTTGCGTTTCACCCCACTCTAAAAGGCTCTTCGGAGCCTTTTTTGTTGCCTATACTCCCAATCACCATGGAACAGAACAACATTCACAACATCCAAAGTGGCCGACTGGCAGACGCCTCGGTCGAAATGCATCTCACCTCCGACGGCACTCAACGCCTCACGCCCGACGCCTACCGCCTCGCCTTTGCCGACCCCGAGTTTCTGCTCCGCCGCGAGACCCGGGGCATCCGCTTCCAACTCGAACTGCTCAAGCCCGACCTGGCGCAAAGCGATCTGGGCATCGACAACACCATTGTGGTGTTTGGCAGTGCCCGTTTCCGCGAGCCCGCAGCAGCGCAACAGCAACTCGAACAAGCGCAGGCCAGCGGTGACGCCTCCGCCATTCGCCGGGCGCAGGCCATGGTGCGCAATGCGCATTACTACGACCAATCGCGTCGCTTCGCGCAACTGGTGGCTGACTACAGCCAAGGTTGCCCCAAGGAGGACCAGCTCTACATCGCCACCGGTGGTGGCCCCGGCATCATGGAAGCCGCGAACCGGGGCGCGCACGACCGGGGTGTGCTGAACGTCGGCCTGAACATTCTGCTGCCCCACGAGCAGGAACCCAACCCCTACATCAGCCCCGAACTGTGCTTCAAGTTCCACTACTTCGCGCTGCGGAAAATGCATTTCCTGATGCGCGCCAAGGCCCTGGTGGCATTCCCCGGTGGCTTCGGCACGCTGGACGAACTGTTCGAAGTGCTGACCCTGGTGCAGTGCAAAAAAGCGAAGCCGGTGCCGATCTTCCTGTTCGGCACCGACTACTGGAAACGCCTGATCAACTTCGACGTGCTGGTCGAAGAAGGTGCCATTTCAGAGGAAGACCTGAAACTGTTCGAATACGTGGACGCTCCAGAACAGGCCTGGGAAGGCATCAAGCGGTTCTACAACCTTCCCGACGCCTGCGGCTGCGCCTGATCCCGCCCCCTCAGCGACGCTCGGGCACCGCATCGCGCGGCAGCGGCGCTTTGGACTTCACCTTCAAGTGCAAGGCCGCCTGGGCCAACAGGTTGGCCGACACCGGCGCCGTCACGAACACAAACAGCGTGATCAGCAGTTCTGCAATGCCGGGGCGGCCATGTGAGAACGTGACCAACATGGAAGCGATCAACACCCCACCCACCCCCAAGGTAGAGGCCTTGGTGGGGGCGTGCAAGCGCATGTAGAAGTCGGGGAAGCGGACCAAACCAATGGCGCCCACCAGGAGGAAGAAGGACGCCACCAGAATCAACACGCCGGCGACATTTTCAAAAATTGCGGTCATCATCATCTCCTGCAGTGCGTCACTCGACCACATCGCCGCGGGTCAGGTAGCGCGCCAGCGCCACCGTGGACACAAACCCCATCATCGCCACCAGCAGCGCGGCTTCAAACAGCAGTTCGGTGTCCCAGCGGATGTCCAACAAAATGATCAACGCGACCATGCCCATGTAGAGCGTGTCCAGCGCCAGAATGCGATCTGCGATTTCGGGGCCTTTGAGCAAACGCCAGCCACACAAGAGAACCGAAAACGCCACCACCACAATCCCCACATTCAGGGAGAAATCGAGAAAACTGCTCATGATTGCCCCTTACCCGCGGCGGGCGCCTGCTCCAGATCGACCCGGAAAATGGCCAGCAGTGGCTGTTCGTAACGAACCCTCATGTCACGGACCATGGCCTGCGCATCGTCGCAGTTCAGGGCATGCACCAGAATTTCGCCACGGTGTTCATCGATCGTCATGGCCACCGTGCCCGGCGTGGTGGTGATGATGCTGGCGAACAGCGCGTTCACCCGGGGGTGTCGCGTGGCCAAAGGCACCCGCAACCAAGCGGGCTGAGGTTTGGCCATGGACCCGAGCGTGATTCGAGCCACCGCGATGTTGGAAATCACGATGTCCCACAAGACCACCAACAACAGCCGCACCAAAGAGGGCCAATGCAGGCGACTGGCATCCCCCAAAAAGGGCGCCAGCAAACGTGGTACCAACCACGCTATCAGCAGCGCGGACAACCAGTGCACCAAGGCGATGCTGTGCGACAGCACCAACCAAGTGATGCCCAATTGCAGCGAGAGCACGGGGTGAGGAAACACCTTGCGCCACCCGCTCGTGGCGGCAGAAGAAGGCAGGTTCATCGACTTCACTGGCGGGGCTCCTCAGAAACGTTCGGGGAATTCACCTCCGGCGGGGTACGCTCAATCGGGCCGCGCCGACCGTCGTAAGGCACGGTCGTGCGCAATTCCACGCCACCTTGGCGTTGCAGCACCGCTTGGGCATAAGCTGCCTTGTCGGTCAACTGCTGGGCCAAAGCATCGGTGTAACGCTTGATCGGCGAAGCCAGCACGGCCATGGCCACGGTGACCGCCATGAACATCAGGGGAGCAGACAGCAACTTGGCACTGCTGCCAGAAGCGTGCTCAGCGCCATCAGGCTGCACATGCCAGAACACCACCACACCCGCACGGGCCAGCCCGATGATGGTCAGGAAACCAACCACCAGAACAACCGTCCAGACCCAAGGCTGCGCCGCCAAGCCCCCCGAACTTTCCAAGATCATCAGTTTCCCGAGGAAACCAGGCAACGGCGGCAGGCCGGCAGCCGACGCCGCACCGAACAACATCATCACGCCCAGCAACACCGGCTCGCGCACGGCGGGCGCGGGCTGCAGTTTGTCGTGGATGGCCCCACGCTGGCTGGCGATCAGTTCCACAAACAGGAATAAACCGGCAATGACCACCGTGCTGTGCAAGGTGTAGTACATCGCTGCCGACAGCGTTTCGGGCGTGAACAGGCCTACACCCGCAAGAATGGTCCCCACCGACGACACGGTCAGGTAGGCCACAAGGCGGCTCAGGCTGTGGGACGCCAATGCACCGAGCACGCCCAAGACGCTGGTCAACAACGCTGCGGGCAGCAACCAAGAGACCACCGTCAACGAAGCCTGCCCAGCATCCACCCCAAAGATCACCCAATGCACCCGAATGATGCTGTACACGCCGACCTTGGTCATGATGGCGAACAGGGCCGCCACAGGCGCGCTGGCGGCTGCGTAGGTGCCTGGCAGCCAGAAGTACAGGGGCACCAAAGCGCCCTTGAGGCCAAACACCACCAACAGAATCAAGGCAGCCGATTGGGCCAGCCACAGCGCGTCAACATCCAACTTCGCCACGTGCAACGCCACGTCGGCCATATTAAGCGTGCCGGTCACGGAGTACACCATGGCCAAGCCAATCAGGAACAAGCCCGAGGCCGCCAGGTTCAACACCACGTAGTGCATGCCCATGCGCAACCGTTCACGGCCTTGGCCGTGCAGCAGCAGCACATAAGAGGCAATCAACAACACCTCGAAAAACACGAACAGGTTGAACAAATCGCCCGTGAGGAAGGCGCCGCACAGGCCCATCAACTGGAACTGGAAAATGGCGTGAAAGTGCCGACCGCGAGTGTCCCACCCGCCCGTGGCATACCACAGCACCGGCACGGCCACGATGTAGGTGAGCAGGACCATCAGCGCGGACAGGCGATCCACCACCATCACAATGCCGAAGGGCGCCGGCCAGTCACCCAGCTCGTAGACCATCAGCTCGCCAGCCTGCGCGTGCCACAGCAGCGATGCGGCCATCCAAAAACCCAGCAGCACCGAGCCCAGACTCAAGCGCCGACGCCAGCGCAAGCGACTCACATCACCGTGCCCGCCACCTTGGGCCGACAGGCCATTGTGATCACCCAGTAGCAGCAACGCCATTGCGGTGAAAGACGGCAGCAGCACCGACAACACCGGGGCATGCTGGCCCCAAAAACTCGTCAAAGCGTTCAGCATCAGGCCTGACCTCCCTGACCTTGGGTGGTACGCGACTCTGTCGGCGTGTACCCCACAGCATGCCCGGGCTCGTGCCCATCGACATGGTCGCTGCCCGTCTCATGGCGGCTGCGCAAAGCGAGTTCAATCACAAAGCCGGTGGTGGCAAAGCCGATCACGATGGCGGTCAACACCAAGGCTTGCGGCAGGGGGTCGGCCACCAACTCATTGCCCACGAGGATGGGGTGCGCATCGCTCCAGAGGCGACCCATCACAAAAATGAATACGTTCACTGCGTACCCTATCAAGGACAAGCCGAGCACCACCGGAAACGTGCGCCCGCGCAGCAACAGGTAAATGCCGCAGGCCGTCACCAGCCCAATGCCCGTGGCCAATAGAAATTCCATGCTCATGTGGCACTCCCGTTGGAAGCGGAAGGCGCTGCACCTTCCTGGCTGGCGGAACCCAGCACCGAAATGGTCAGCAGCGTGCTGCCCACCACGACGAAATAGACGCCCAAATCGAACATCGCTGCCGACGCAAACGGCAACTCACCCAGCAACGGCACATGGGGGTGGCCATGGGCACTGGTAAGGAAGGGACGGCCGAACAGGAAGGCTGCAGCCCCCGTCAAACCGGCGATGCTGAGGCCGGTGCCGACCCAGCGCACAAAACGTCGCCCTGCCTCTGCCCGCAGGTAGGACTCAGCTTGCCCCTGCCCCATGGCCATGAACTGCAACACCAGCGCCACGGCGGTGATCAGGCCGGCAATGAAACCACCACCCGGCATGTTGTGCCCGCGCATGAAGATGTACACCGTGAACACCAGCGCCACCGGCAGCACCACTGAAGCGGCCACCCGCAGCAGCAGCGGGTGCTGCGCAAAAGTCCAGGACCGCCCTTGGCTGTCCACTGACGGGCGGCGCGTGCGCATACCTTCCATCAGGGCCAACACGCCAATCGCGGCGATGCCGAGCACGGTGATTTCACCGAACGTGTCGTAACCCCGGAAGTCAACCAGAATCACGTTGACGACGTTGGAGCCGCCACCCAGAGGCAACGCCTGCTCCAGGAAGTACCACGAGATGGAGCTGTGATCGCGGGTGAGCATGACCCAGGCAATCCACGCAACGCCAGCGCCACCAGCCAACGCCAGCGCGCCATCGCGCACCTTGCGGTTGACCGAGGACTCGTGCGGCGAGTGCTGCGGCAACAGCGCCAGCCCCATCAACAGCAAGACGGTGGACACCAGTTCCACGGACAATTGCGTCAGGGCCAAGTCGGGGGCAGACAAGCTGACAAACACCAGCGAGGTGACCAGACCCACCACCCCTACCAACACCACCGACTGGAAGCGCTGGTGATGTGTCAGCACCAATACCAGGCAGGTGGCGGCCAACAACAGCCAGACCACGATGGCCAGCGGGTTGGCCGGCAGCAACTCGCGCCCGCCCGTGCCGATTTGCTGCCCCAACAAAGGCGCTGCCCCCACCACAATGGCCACACCCACGAACCAGGCCAGGTAGCGCTGAAGCGACCCGTTTTCCAGCAAGCTGGAAATGCGGCCAGCCATGCCGAACACGGCGTCGATGGTGGCTTCGAACATGCGCCGTCCGGTCAACGCGCCGAACCAAGCTTCAGAGCTGATGCGATGCAATCGCTTGCCCTGCGCGAGCCAAACATAGAGGGCAATGCCAACAAAAAGCGCTATCACACTCATCAACAGGGGCAGGTTGAAGCCGTGCCAGATGGACAGGTGGTAGTCAGGCAGTGGCCCGGCCACCAGCGCCCGAGCCGCGACATCGACCAGGGGGCCAAAAGTGAGTGCAGGCAACAGACCCACCAAAATACACAAGGTGACCAGCAAAATGGCCGGCAACTTCATGCCCAGTGGGGGCTCGTGTGGGTGATCGTGCGGAACATCCCCCAACGGGCCGTTGAAATAGGTGTCGTGAACAAAGCGCAAGGAATACGCCACGCTGCAAATGCCCGCCAGCGTCACCGCCGCCGGCACCAGCCAGGCCCACACACCACTGGTGCCCACCACCGCTTCGGTGAAGAACATTTCCTTGGACAGGAAGCCGTTGGTCAGCGGCACCCCGGCCATGGAAGCCGCCGCGACCATCGACAATGTGGCAGTCCAGGGCATGAACTTGTACAGGCCCCCGAGCAAGCGCATGTCACGCGAATGCGTTTCGTGGTCCACGATGCCCGCGATCATGAACAACGACGCCTTGAACGTGGCGTGGTTGAGGACGTGGAAAACAGCCGCCACCGCCGCCAAGGGCGAGCCCAGCCCCACCAGAAACGTCACCAAACCCAAGTGACTGACGGTGGAGTAAGCCAGCACCGCCTTCAGATCGTCCTTGAACAGCGCG
>CAZGDZ010000014.1:237-8699 GCA_964524855.1 uncultured Macromonas sp. | reverse complement strand
AGGCCTTTCAGGTCGTGCTTGAAGATGGCGATGAAGGCTGCAAACAGCACAGTCACCAAGCCCGCCGTGGTGACGATGGCCTCGAACCAGCCGGAACCGGCCAGTACCGGATACATGCGCATCAACAGAAACACGCCCGCCTTGACCATTGTGGCCGAGTGCAGGTAGGCCGACACCGGTGTGGGCGCGGCCATGGCATCAGGCAACCAAAAATGGAAAGGGAACTGCGCACTCTTGGTAAATGCACCCAGCAAAATAAGCAACAGCGCCGGCACAAACAGCGGATCGGCCTGAATCTCAGCAGCGCGCCCGGTCATCTCGCTCAGCTCGAAGGTGCCGGCAATCATGCCCAGCAACACAAAGCCCCCCAGCATGGCCAGGCCACCGCCACCGGTGATGGCCAGGGCCTGCCGAGCACCGCTGCGCGCGTCGGGCCGGTGACTCCAGTAGCCCACCAGCAGGAACGACGACACGCTGGTCAACTCCCAGAACACCACCAGCAACAGCAGGTTGTCCGACAGCACGATGCCCAGCATGGCCGCCATGAACAGCATCATCACCGCATAGAACTTGGCCGCCGAATCCTGCGGGCTCAGGTAGTAATGGGCGTAAAGGATGATCATCAGGCCGATGCCCATGATCAGCCCAGCAAACATCAGCGAGAGACCATCGAGCCGGAAGCCGAGGTTCAAACCGATTTCCGGCACCCAGGGCAGGAACTCCATGACGGTTTGTCCGTCAAAGACGGCTGGGGCATGCGACAGCAACAAGGCCAGGCTGGTTGCTGTGGTGGCGGCTGCCCCAACAGCTGTCAAGAGGCGGGAGCGCGAACCCAGCCACCAGGTGAGCAGCGTTCCGACCACGAGGGGAAGTAAAACAATCAGCAGCAGCACGGCATCTGTAGTGGTTGTTGTTGAGGGTGCACGCGAATGCACCCTGACCGCCTGTGTGGCGGAACAAGGTAGCGCCGATTGTAGTGAAGCTTGCCTACGCGAAAGTTGCGGCTACCCCGTAGGCGGGGTGCCAGCGGGCAAAAGGTGCGATCAGCGCAGGTCTTGGGGATCTGCGCCAACGAGGGGCGCTTGGCGGACGGCGGTCTGATCGCCGCCTTCACGCACCGCTGCCCTGGCCAGCAAGTGCGACGCCACCGGCAGTGTGGCCAGCAGGAACAACAGGATCAAAAGGAGGCGCCAACTCCAGCCTGTATCAGCCATGAGCAACATGGCGCCCGAACACACCAGCGCCAGGGCCAAAGTACCCGCTTTGGTGGCGGCGTGCTGCCGTGCCAAGGCATCGGGCAAAGCGATCACGCCCCAGGCCGCGATCACCAACAACACCGCCCCCAGCACCAGCAGCAGTTGGGCCAACCAAATCATGAACTTTCCCCTTTATCGACCAAGCGTGCCCATCCGACAGTCGCCACAAAACCGACCAACGCCAGTCCAATCGCCACGTCCAGAAACACCGTGCGTTCCGTCGCCAGCGAGGCGGCGACACAAAGCGCGACCGCCGCTGCCAGAAAAATATCCAACGCCACCACCCGGTCCGCGTGACGCGGCCCGCAAACGATGCGCCAAGTGGCCAGCCCGATGGCCAACAAAGCCGCCACCACCAAGATCCCGACTGACACCGTCATGCCCTACCCTCCCCAAACAACGCCACCAGTCCGGGCTCAAAATCTTGCCGTATGCCTTGGACCAGGGCATCGGTGTCTGACGCGTCCAGCACGTGCAGCAGCAACTCGCGCCGTTCCATGTCAATGTCCAGGGTGGTCGTGCCTGGGGTCAACGTCACCATGCAGCCCAGCAGCGCAGCACCGTTGGCACTCATGGGCGCGAACCGGACCCGCACAAACGCGGCCGGCGGCGGGCGGCGCTCGCCCAGGCTGGCCCGCAAGATGACGGCCACGGTTTGCACCCCTGACACGACAATGGCCTTGAGAAAACGCAACGCCAACACCAACGCTGCGACGAATTTGAATGGAATTCGGGTCATGTCAACGCACCCCCAGTGTGCTGGCCGCAGCCAAGCTGTATTCCAGCAGCAACTGCGGATTCAAGCCGATGAAAACCGTCACTGCGGCCAGACCCACCGTCGCCAACCATGCCGGCACCAACCGAGTGCCGGTGGGCCAAATCCATTGGGCATCGGGATGGGCCTTCCAGAACGCTTCCATCCAGATTTTCATCATCGAGTACAAAGTCAGCACACTCACCAGCAAGGCAATCACGGTCCAAGCCACGCGCCCTTGCGCCATGGCTTCCTGCAACACCAGCAGCTTGGCCCAGAAGCCGGACAACGGCGGAATTCCCACCAGCGACAGTGCCGGAATCAGGAACAACACCCCCAGCCACGGACGCGCTTTGTACAAGCCCCCAATCTGGCGCAAGTCGTAACTGCCCGTGAGGCGCCAGATGATGGCCGCAATCAGGAACAGGTTGGCTTTGACCACGATGTGGTGCAAGGTGTAGAACAGCGTGGCAGCCTGCCCGGCCTCGCTGGCCAGCGCAATCCCCAGCAAGATATAGCCAATTTGGCTGACGATGTGAAAGGCGAGGATGCGCCGCATGTCCCAGTGGTAGGCCGCCCCCAAGACGCCAAACAGCATGGTGGCGGCAGCAATCCACCCCAGGGCTTCATACAGCAAGGCTGGGGCCGGCGCAAACACATCGCCCATGCTCCTCAGTACCGCATAGACACCCACCTTGGTCAGCAAACCGGCGAACAAGGCCAGCACCGGCGCGGGCAGCGTGTGGTACGACGAAGGCAACCAGGCGAACAGGGGAAAAGCGCCCGCTTTGATGAGGAACGCGAGCAGCAAACCCGCCAGCACCAGCGTGCCCACCCACGGCGAAACCACACCCATCGCCTGCGCAATGGCGCCATAGTTCAAATGACCGGTCACTGAGTACACCATACCCACCGCCATCAGCAGCAGCAGGGTGCCAAACAGGTTGAGCACGAAATACTTGAAAGTGGCGTCCAACTGATCGGGGCGGCCCCCCAAGGCGAACAGGCCCACCGCACAAATCAGCATGACCTCGAACCACACATAGAGGTTGAACAGATCGGCGGTCGCAAAGGAGCCCCCCACACCGACCAGCACCCCATGCACCAGTGGCAGCAACAGGGGGTGGCGGGGTTCGGTATCGGCATCGCTGGCCATGAACAGTAACGATGCCGCCCCCATCAGCGCGGTGATCAGCACCAACGACGCGCTGGTGCGGTCTACCCAGAATTCGATGCCAAAGGGCACGCCCCAGCCTCCAAAAACCGCTTGGGCGGGCTGGTCTCCGTGGGCAGCACCCACCAAAGCCAAGGCGCACGCCAGAAACACCAGCACGCCCCCGTAACTCAAGGCCTGCTGGAGTGCGGGCCTGCGTTGCGCCAACGTCGTGGCCACCACCGTGGCCAGCGGCACCAGCACCGGGGTCACAGCGAGCACACTCATCGCGCACCTCCAGCCGCCGCGCCAGCATCGCTGGGCCAGCGGGCATCCAACTCGGCAGGAATGTAGGGCGGCTTCACCGGATCGGTCGGCACAGGCTCAGACTGCCGCAGGGCCAATGCATCGTCGGTGCCAGTGCGCTGAATCAATCGCAAAGCCAAGGCCAGTGAAAAACAAACCAAGGCAAAACCGATGACGATGGCCGTGAGAACCAAGGCCTGGGGCAAGGGGTTGGAGGCATCTGTCAACGTGGATTGACCCAGCGGAACGACAGCAGGGGCTGCGGAGCCCAACCGCCCGGAGGCGAACAGCACCAGGTTGGCCGCGCTACCCAGAATGGCCAAACCCAGCACACAACGAAACACATCGCGCGACAACGCCAGATAGACACCGGCTGCCACCGTCACGGCCACGGTCAATGCCAGCCAGACCATCATGCTTGTTCTCCTACTTCACCCAGCGACAGCAGGGCCAGCGCGTAGCCAGCCAATGCACCCCAAACACACAAATACACACCCAAGTCAAACAGCAGCACGGTGGAGACGGTCACGCTGGTGAACCCCAACGGCACCGCGCCCCACCAGTGGGTGAGGAACGCATCGCCAAACCACCAAGCGGGCAAGCCCGCCAAGGCGCCCAAACCCACCCCCACAGCCGCCAAACGCACAGGCGAGCGCAAAGGCAACCGACGGGCCGCCGCATCGCTGCCCCGAGCCACCGCCCACAACACCGACGCACTCACCGCCACCAGGCCACCAATGAAGCCGCCGCCGGGCTCGTTGTGCCCACGGAACAACACCCACACCGACGCCGCCAGAATCACCCAATACAGGGGCCCTGCCACCACCTCCAAAATCACCAGGCGCTTGTTCATCCCTGCTTCTCCTTCGACATTTGCGCCCGCACTGCTTGCAACAACGGCCATGCAGCCAGGAAAGACAACATCACCACCGTGATTTCGCCCAGCGTGTCCAAGGCGCGGAAATCCACCAGAATCACGTTCACCACGTTGCGACCAAAAGCCTCGGGCACGCTGCGTTCAGCAAAGAAGTTCGACAGCGTGGCATCAAACGGCACCGCCACGCTGATGAGCAGCCACAGCGCCACCATCACGCCAAAGGCGACCGCCACCAAGGCCGCGCCAGGGCGCCAGCACGGCTCCGCCAGCCCTTGCCCCCGACCTTGCTGCCGCAGCTTGATCAGCACCGAGGCCACGACGATCACGAACACCGACTCAACCACAAACTGGGTGAAAGCGACATCGGGCGCACCCACGTACAGGAAAAACACCGCGCTGCCATAACCCACCAGACCGGCAGCCAGCAACAACACCAGCCGATCACGCTGAAAAAGGGCCAACACCGCCCCCGCCATGATGAGCACGCAAGCGCCCACGAAACCCAACGACGCACCCTGCCAGGCGGGCCACGACCAGGCTCCGAGGCCCATCACCATCAACGCTGCCATCAAACCGGTCACCGTGGCCAGCAACAACACGCCATAACCCGGCAAACGGCCATGTTGCAGCCAGCGTGTCGCGGCAGCGGCCACCTTGGGAATGCCCTGCAACGATCGCTCGTAGTGGGAAGCCATGCCGATGCGACCGACTTTTTGCGCCACGCGCTCAAACAAACGGTGCAGCGGATCCCACAGGAAATAGACGGCCAAGCCCACCGCAAGCGTGATGGCCACCGAAATCAGAGAAGGCCCCACCTCCAGCGCCAAAGCAACCACAACCGCCTCGGTGCCGGGCGTCATGGCCACAGATGCTTCGGCAATCAGGTCTTGCACCACGTAAGGGAAAAGGCCCAGCAACATGCCCACACCGGCCAACACCAACGGCGGGGCGATCAAGGCCCAACCGCCTTCATGGGCGTCCGGTGTCTCCACCGTGCCAGGCCGGCGCCAGAACACACGTATAGCTGCCACGGCCGCCACAGCCACCGCAATTGCGCCGAACACGGTGTTGGCTGCACGAGCGAAAACAAACACATCATCTGCCCCTTTCGCCGTAAGGATGATGTCCTTGGCGATGTAGCCGAACGACATCGGCATGCCCGCCATGGAGGCGCCTGCCAGCAACGCAGCGGCCGCCGTCCATGGCATGGCATGGCGCAGGTTGCCCAAACGGTCGATGACCCGGGTGCCGGTGCCGTGATCGATGTTTCCGGCCACAAAGAAGAGCGGCGCCTTGTAGAGCGCGTGCGCCAGCAACAGGGCGCCGACGGCCACGGTCGCGCCTTCGCCACGCAGCCCCACCAACACCACCAACGTGCCCAGCGTGGCCACGGTGGACCAGGCCAGGATGCGTTTGAGGTCGCGCTCGCGCAGCGCCAGCACCATGCCCCAGGCAGCGGTGATGGAACCGGCCCCTTTCAGCGCCCATTCCCACACGTCCCACTGACCGAAACCGGGGTCCAGCCGCGCCAGCAAATAAACCCCCAGCTTGACCATGGTGGCCGAGTGCAGGTAAGCCGACACCGGCGTTGGGGCCGACATGGCATTGGGCAGCCAGAAATGGAAGGGAAACTGGGCACTCTTGGTGAATGCGCCGACCAGGATCAACCCGAGCGCGGCCATCAAATGCGGCGACGGCTCCATCTGCGGAAGCTGACCGACGATCTGGCTGATGGAAAAAGTACCCATAGCCTGCCCCAGCAAAATGAAACCGGCCAGCAAGGCCAGCCCCCCCGTCCCCGTCACCAACAAAGCCTGCTGGGCCGACTTCCGACTGGACGCATCTTCGTGGTTGAAACCCACCAGCAAGAACGACAGCAGGCTGGTCATCTCCCAGAACAGGAACAGCACGATCAGGTTGTCTGCGGTGACACAACCGATCATGGCCACCATAAAGAGAGACAGCAGCACGTACAGCCGCCCCTGCTGGGGATGCCCGGCCAAGTAGCCGCCGGCATAAACGAACACAGCGGTCCCGACGCCAGTGATCATCAAGAGCATCAGCGCCGTCAGGCCATCGATGTGGAATGCGAGATCAACGCCCAACGCGGGCACCCACGCACGGCTGGCGACCACGGGCAAATCGTGCGAACTCAACAGCCAGAGCACCGCCAACAACGCGGTCAAGGGAATCAAAACGAAGGCGCCGCGGGCAGCGACGCCAAGGCCGCCATGGGACTGAGAATGGGCAGAAAGGGCCATGAGCAAGAAATCTCTTTTTGTTATGGCCCGTGCCCGGGCGCTCAAATGTCGTTATCTGTATAAGGATCGGCCAAAGCCAAGATAGTTCCCGCAGTTTCAACAGGAACTTGCTCGACTTTTTTCAAGGCACGCCCCATGGCTCGGCTGCGCACCTCGGCACTCTCCAGCGTGTTGAGCACCGTCTGGGTCTGGTTCTTGACCTTGGCCAGCACGTCGCCAAATTTGCCAAACTCGGTTTTAACCGCTCCTAGCACCTGCCAGACCTCGCTGGACCTTTTTTCCAACGCGAGCGTGCGGAACCCCATTTGCAGTGCATTGAGCATGGCCAGCAAGGTGGTGGGGCCAGCGAGCGTGACCCGGTGCTCGCGCTGCAGTACCTCGACCAAACCAGGCCGCCGCAGCACTTCGGCGTACAGCCCTTCGGTGGGCAGGAACAGCAAGGCAAAGTCGGTGGTGTGGGGCGGCTCCAGATACTTCTCGGCAATGCTTTTGGCTTCCAGCCGCACCCGCGCTTCCAGTGCTTTGGCCGCAGCCTCGGCCGCCACCGGGTCGGCCACGCGCTGGGCCTCCAGCAAGCGTTCATAGTCTTCGTTGGGAAACTTGGCATCGATCGGCAACCAAACAGGCGCACCGTCGTCGCCCCGACCAGGCAGGCGGACCGCAAAATCCACCACATGGCGGCTGCCAGGACGCGTGGCCACCTGCGCAGCGTACTGCTCTGGCGCAAACACCTGTTCCAACAACGAAGCCAATTGCGCTTCGCCAAACATGCCCCGGGTTTTGACGTTGGTCAGCAGATGCTTGAGATCGCCCACACCGGCCGCCAACGACTGCATCTCGCCCAGACCTTTGTGCACCTGCTCCAGGCGCTGCGCGACGTGCTGAAAGCTCTCGGCCAGCCGGGTTTCCAGGGTTTGATGCAGTTTTTCGTCCACCGTGGCACGCATTTCGTCGAGCTTGGTGGCGTTGCTTTGTTGCAGTTGGGCCAGTTGCGCCTCCAGCGTGGCACGCACCTCGCCGAGACGCCGGGCGTTGGCCTCACTCAAGGCTTGCAACTGCAAGGTCAACGTGTCGCCCAAGGTGCCGCGCAATTGCACCAATTGCTGGGCAAACGCGTCGATCTGAGCATTCTGAGTTCGGGTGGTTTCCGCCCCCTGCTTGAGCAGGGTGTCCTGGAACGTGGCCAGCGTCTGCGTCACCTCCTGGCGCAGGCCCCGGGCAGACTCGTTCACTTCGCGCCGCAACTCGCGCTCCAGGCGGTCGGTGCGTTCGGCCTGGGCATCCATCCACGCCAACAAGCGCTGGCGGGCAGCCAGCGCGTCGGGCGTTTCGGCAGCCCCTGTCTGGAGCCGCCAAGCCAGCGCCACCAGCGCCAACAGTTGAACGATGGCCAGCAGCGCCAGCCAGAGGTTGGGAAAATCGGTCATCCGCCGATTATCTGGCGGCGCGCGGGGCCTCCGGTGCGTTCACAGGGGTCAGTACCCGACCCTGGGTCAAAAAGGCGATCAGGTTCTCATGACGAAATCCAATTTCGGAGAAGTAGGAATTGGCCAATGTAAGATGCTGTCAATAAGTGGTTTGCGGAGTTTGAGTCCACCCCAGCTTTGGGCCAAGTGGAGGACGAGTTTGCGGCCGGAACGGCCGAGACTGGCGCCGCAAACAAAGAGGTGAGAGCGGAGCGTGGCGGGCCGGCGGTATGCCGGCGAACCAGTCGCGCGTTGAAATTCCACCAACAGATTGAACAAAACGAGAACCGAGCGAAAGGCCGCTTCGGTGGCGTGAAACTGTTTGAGACAGAAGTCATCGGCAGCCAGGTCGTCCTTCAATTCGCCAATGCGATTTTCGATATTGGCCC
>CAZGDZ010000014.1:0-227 GCA_964524855.1 uncultured Macromonas sp. | reverse complement strand
GGAACATCGATCAGGCGGCGGCCCACACTGGCCCGGCTCTCGCGAATGCGCTCTCGAATGACGACAAAGCGGCGCGCGATGCCCCAGCCTTGCAGTCGAACGCGGAACTCCCCCGCTGCATAGTTGTCGTCCAGTTCCCGCCATTGTTCTACTCGCTGGGCTTCACGTTTGATCCACGGGGTGAGACGAGCGACTACAATGTAGGGCAGACATCGCTGTTCAAGAAA
>CAZGDZ010000013.1:15027-16209 GCA_964524855.1 uncultured Macromonas sp. | reverse complement strand
CAAGGCATGTCACCCGCTGGTCACGGTCTTCACCACCGGCACCTCGATCAATTTTCCGAACGAAGTCAGTGTCCGGCACCACGTCTATTCGTTTTCGCCAGCCAAGCGATTTGAGCTGAAACTGTACAGCGGCACCCCCGCTGCGCCGGTGGTGTTCGACAAACCGGGCCTGGTGGTGCTGGGCTGCAACATCCACGACCACATGGTGGCCTGGGTGCATGTGGTGGACACGCCCTACCACGGCGTCAGCGACACCCAGGGTCGGTTGAGCCTGACCAACGTGCCCAATGGCCGCTACCAGATGCAGGTGTGGCATCAACAGATGCCACCGCAAGCGCCCGCCACGTCGCGGGCGGTGGACATTGGCCCGAGCGATCAAACCCTTCCCATCACCTTGACTGGTCTGCTGCCCCCGTGAACGCCTGGCTACGACGACTGACCAACCAGCCGCTGGTGGCACGTTTGCTGCTGGTGTCGCTGACGCTGCTGCTGCTGGTGCAAGCAGCCAGTTTCTGGACCGTGCGCAGCGCGATCGACTCGCAGGTGCGCGCCGAAATCGACGTGGGCTTGACACTCGGCCAGCGGGTGTGGGAACGGCTGCTGGAACAGAACGCCAGCCGCCTGTTTGAAGCGTCGGTGGTGCTGGCAGCAGATTACGGGTTCCGGTCTGCCATTGCCACCGGCGACCGCGAAACCATCGCCTCAGCCCTGGAAAACAACGGCGAGCGCATTGGGGCCTCCATGGCCGCACTGCTGAATCCTGATTTTTCGCTGGTTGGCGCGTCCGAGGGCAGTGGTGATCAGGCCAAAACCCTGCTGTCCACCTTGCCGGTGCTGGGCGCTCGGTTGGCCGAACAGCAAGGCGCTGGCAGCCTGCTGGTGGTAGACGGCAACGCCTTCCAGTTTGTGATGGCGCCAGTGCGCGCGCCCCTGACCATCGGCTGGGTGGTCATGGGGTTTCCTCTCAACCAGACGCTGCTGAACGACATGGCGCGCCTCACGGGGCTACAGGTCGTGGTGTCGGTGTCACAGCCAGCTGATATGCCGCGCATTCGGCTGGCCACCGTGGCACAGGCAGAATCTGCTGTGCTTCAAGACATGGTGAGCACCCGTGCAACCGAGGTGGAGTGGCAAGACAGCCGCTGGATGGTGCGCCACATTGCCCCCGAGGCCATGGGCGCC
>CAZGDZ010000013.1:0-14927 GCA_964524855.1 uncultured Macromonas sp. | reverse complement strand
CCTGGCGCGCAGCTTCGACCTGATGCGCACCAGCATTGCCGAGCAGCGCGAGGAAATCCTGCGGCTGGCCTACTGGGACCGCCTGACCGGGCTGCCGAACCGCGAACAGTTCCGCCAAACGCTGAAAGACGCCATCACCGGCGCGCGCGACGTGGCCAAGCCGCTGGTCGTCATCACCCTGAACCTGAACCGCTTCAAGCTGGTGAACGACGTGCTGGGTTATGGTTTTGGCGATGAGCTGCTGAAAGCGGTGGCGCACCGACTGACCGAACAGGTGTACCGCCAAGGCGACTTGGTGGCCCGCCTGGGCGGCGATGAATTTGCCATCCTGCTCACGCGCTCGAACACCGAGGGTGCCATCAAAATCACCCAACGCATCACCGAAGCCTTCGAGGTGCCCTTGGCGCTGAACGACCAGACGGTGGACATGCACGCCAGCATGGGGGTGGCCTGCTGGCCGGCCGATGCGAGCGACGCCGACGAGTTGATGAGCCGCTCCGAAATTGCGATGCACGCGGCCAAAACCACGACCGACAACGTGCTGCTCTATTCACCGGCGCTGGACTCGTCGAGCACGCAAACCCTATCGCTGCTGAGCGACCTGCGGCACGCGCTGCAAAACAACGAATTGCGCCTGTTCCTGCAACCCAAACTGGACGTGAACACCGGCCAAGTGGTAGCGGCCGAGTCACTGGTGCGATGGCAGCACCCGGCGCGCGGCTTGGTGCCACCACTGCAGTTCATCCCCTTTGCGGAACAAACCGGTTTTGTGCGCCAGCTCACGCTGTGGATGTTTGAAGAAGCGGCGCGACTGCTGGCCCAGCACCGCGCTGCACACCCGGGCCTGCGGATTGCCATCAACCTGTCCACCCGGGATTTGCTGGACCTGGATTTTCCCCAGCGCCTGTCCAGCCTGATGCAGCACTACGGCGTGGGCGGGCCCGACTTCTGCCTCGAAATCACCGAGAGCGCGATCATGGACGACCCGCAACGCGCCGAGAGCACGCTGAACCAGTTGGCCGCGCTGAACTTCAAATTGTCGATCGACGACTTTGGCACCGGCTATTCGTCGCTGGCGTACCTGAAACGTCTGCCGGTCAACGAGTTGAAGATCGACAAGTCCTTCGTCATGGGCATGGTGAGCGACGACAGCGACGCCAAGATCGTGCGTTCCACGGTGGACCTGGCCCACAACCTGGGCTTGTCGGTGGTGGCCGAGGGCGTGGAAAACCAGGCCATTCTGGACAAACTGCGCGAACTGGCGTGCGACGAGGCGCAGGGCTACCACATCAGCCGCCCCATGCCCGCCAGCGATTTCATGGCCTGGCTGCACGACTGGAACAGCCGCGCCACCACGGCGTCGTGAAAACCGAAACGGCTCAGTAAGACGTTGCCGCTCTTGCGGCTTGGTCGTACCGACCAGAAACCGTCCGCAACAGACTGGCGAAGTCCCCCAGTTGACGGTTTTCTTCGGTCGAGCCGGAAAAACCCTGCATCAAGCAGGCTTCCCGCACATCGCGGTAACGCATGCACAAGGCGGCGCCCGCTTCGGTGGTCGAAAAAAACACCTCCTTGCCCTTCTTCTGGCTGCTCACGTAACCGGCCGCCATCAGCTTCTTGAGCGAGTAGGACACGACGTGGGTGTCCTCAATGTTGAGCACAAAGCAGATGTCGGCCAGGCGCTTCTCCATCCCTCGGTGGTTGGTGTGGTGCAGCACCAACACGTCCACGGCCGTCATGTCCTTCACGCCCGCAGCGCCCATGCAGCGCGTCATCCAGCGGTTGAAGGCATTGTTGGCGATGATCAGGCCGAACTCGAACTCAGACAGCTCAGGCGACTTTTCCGACACCAGGTGAGCGGATGTGACGATGCGCTGCGCGTCGTTCGACGTTGCGCTGGAGACGGGGCTGGAGGCGGTTTTGGTGGTCATGGGAGGAAGGGGCTAGGACGGTTGAGGCAACAAAACTTGCGTGTCATGTTAACAACAGATCACAAATACGGGAAAACCTTAATGACAAAACGTTGACGTTTTATTAACATTATTTCATCGTTGTGAATTCAACGATGCCGACTGGCGCTCGCCAAACGGCTTCATCACCGTCATTGGAGTACACCATGGTCTATGTGAAACAGTGGGCGATTTCAGGCTTGGCCGCTGGCGCCTTGTCGTTCGGTACCGCCGCCCTGGCCCAGCAGAAGTGGGACATGCCCAGCGGGTATCCCGCGTCTAATTTCCACACCGAGAACATCCAGCAATTTGCCAAAGACGTGGAGAAGGCAACCGCTGGCAAGCTCAGGATCACGGTGCATGACGGCGGCTCGCTGTTCAAAGCTAACGAGATCAAGCGTGCCGTACAGGGTGGCCAGGCCCAGATCGGCGAGATCATCATCTCGGGCTACTCGAACGAAAACGCACTGTTCGGCCTCGACTCCATCCCGTTCCTGGCCACCAGCTATGCCGATGCGCAAAAGCTCTGGAATGTCTCGCGTGCTGCCACCGAGGCTGCGCTGGCCAAGCAAGGCATCAAGGTGCTGTATTCGGTGGCTTGGCCGCCACAAGGGATTTTCAGTACCAAGCCGATCCAGTCGGTGGCCGACCTCAAGGGCGTCAAGTGGCGCGCCTACAACCCCAACACCAGCCGCATCGCTCAGTTGGTGGGTGCACAGCCGGTCACGGTGCAGGCCGCCGAGCTGACTCAAGCGCTGGCCACCGGTGCCGTCACCACCTTCATGACGTCGAGCGCCACCGGCTATGACAGCAAGGTGTGGGAGCAGGTGAAGTACTACTACGACGTCAGCTCCTGGCTACCGAAGAACCTGGTGATCGTGTCGCAGAAGGCTTTCGACAGCCTGGACCAGCCTACCCAAGCCGCCGTGGTCAAGGCCGCGGCCGAAGCCGAAACCCGCGGCTGGAAGATCAGCGCCGAGAAAAACAACTGGTACCTGGACCAACTGCGCAAGAATGGCATGGCGGTGGACGCCGGCAGCCCCACCCTGCGCGCCGAGCTCAAGAAAATCGGCGACAGCATGGTGGCCGACTGGGCCAAGCAGACGGGCACCGACGGCCAGGCCATCGTAGACGCCTTCCGGAAGTAAACGCCAGCGCGACGCTCACCGACACCCCCTTCCACGAGGGGGTTTTACCCCCGCTTCTCGGAAAGGCAGGCCATGCGCCGACTGCTCGATCGATTCTTCAATGCCGCAGGGTACCTGGCCGGCTTCTTCCTGGTAGGCACTTTGCTGACGGTATTGGCCAGCATCTTGGGCCGGTTCCATCCGGTTTTTAGCCTCCCAGGCGCCGACGCCTACGCCGGCTACAGCATGGCCTGCGCAGCCTTTCTGTCGCTGGCGCCCACCTTGCGCCGCGGCGAGCACATCCGCGTCACGCTGGTGCTCAACCGGCTGCCCGCCGGCGGCCAACGCGGGCTCGACATCCTGTGCCACCTGGTAGCGATCGGGTTGTCCGGGGCACTGGCCTGGTTCTCGATCGGGCTGGTGTTGCAATCGCACGAGTTCCATGACGTCTCCAGCAGTCTGGACGCCACCCCGCTCTGGATTCCCCAATTGGGCATGGCCGTCGGCACCACGCTGTTCGCGCTAGCCTTCCTGGGCGACCTGATCCTGCTGCTGCGCGGCGAGGCACTGCGCGAGCCCTCGTCTGGCGACGAACCTTCCCGCATTGAATAAGGACTGGCCATGGACATCACCATCACCGCGCTGCTGATCGGCGCGCTGTTTCTCATTCTTGGCTCCGGCGTCTGGGTCGGGCTGACATTAACCGGCGTGGCCTGGATCGGCATGGAACTGTTCACCAGCCGGCCGGTCGGCGACGCGATGGCGGTCACGATCTGGGGCGCCTCCTCGTCCTGGACGCTGACAGCACTGCCGCTGTTCATCTGGATGGGCGAGATCCTGTTCCGCACCAAGCTGTCTGAAGACATGTTCAAGGGCCTGGCGCCCTGGCTGGAACGCCTGCCGGGCCGGCTGCTGCACACCAAAATCATCGGCAGCACCATCTTCGCGGCTGTGTCGGGCTCGTCGGCGGCCACCTGCGCCACCATCGGCAAGATGACGCTACCGGAGCTGGCCAAGCGCGGCTACCCGGAACAAATCACCATCGGCACGCTGGCTGGCGCCAGCACCCTGGGCCTGCTGATCCCGCCCTCGATCATCATGATCGTCTACGGTGTCGCGGCCAACGTGTCGATCGCCCAGCTCTTCATCGCCGGCGTGCTGCCGGGCATTCTGCTGGCCGGCCTGTTCATGGGTTACACCATGGTGTGGGCGCTGCTCAATCCGGGCCAGATCCCGCCGCCGGGCCCCGCGTTGACCTTCGTCGAGAAACTCCGGGAGTCGCGTAACCTACTGCCAGTGGTGGCGTTGATCGGCGCCGTGCTGGGCTCGGTCTACAGCGGCGTGGCCACCGCAACCGAGTCGGCCGCGCTCGGCGTGGTCGGGTCGCTCGTCATCGCTGTCGTCCAGGGCGGCATGCGCTGGCAACAGTTTCGCGACAGCCTGCTGGGCGCCACGCGGCTGTACTGCATGATCGCGTTGATCCTCGCCGGCGCCGCCTTCCTCACATTGTCCATGGGCTACATCGGCCTGCCGCGCCAGCTCGCCGAATGGATAGGGGCACTGGGCCTGTCGCAGCTGCAGTTGATCGTGGCGTTGATGGCCTTCTTCATCGTGCTGGGCTGCTTCCTCGACGGCATCTCGATCGTGGTGCTGACCATGGGCGTGTTGCTGCCCACCATTGAAAAGGCCGGCATTGACCCGGTCTGGTTCGGCATTTTTGTGGTGCTGGTGGTAGAAATGGCACAAATCACCCCGCCAGTGGGCTTCAATCTGTTCGTGCTGCAAGGCATGACCAAAAAGGAGATCACCTACCTGGCAAAGCATTCAGCACCGATGTTCCTGTTGATGATGGCCGCAGTGCTGCTGATTTACTTTGTCCCAGGCCTCGTTACCTGGCTGCCGGGCCAGATGGTGGGCTGAATCATGGACTTGCAAGACCTGCAAACGCCACGCTTGCTGGCGTTGGGTGACGCTGCCTGGACCCTGGAATTTGGGACCTCCATTGACGCTACAACCAACGCGCGGGTCATGGGGCTGGCAGACAAGGTGGCCCAAAGTCGGACCGATCACCCGGTGTTCTCGGCAGTGACCGACGTGGTACCCACATTCCGCTCGCTCACGGTGCACTTCAACCCGCAGCGGGCAGACGCCGAGGCGCTGGGTGAGCGGCTGTTGGCGCTGGCCCAAGAGGGAGGCCTGCAGGCACAGGAAGGCCGGCATTGGCGCCTGCCAGTGTGCTTTGACCCGGCCTTCGCACCCGACTTGCCCAGACTGGCCGAAGCCAAGGCCATGAGCGAGGCGGAGGTCATCCAGCGCCTGCTTGCCACCGAGTTCCGGGTGTACATGATCGGTTTTTTGCCGGGTTTCCCGTACATGGGCGGATTGCCGCCCGAGCTGGCCATGCCACGGCTGGCCAGTCCACGCCAGCGCGTGCCGGCCCATTCACTGGCCGTGGCAGGCGAGATGTGTGCGGTGTACCCCTGGGAAAGTCCCGGTGGCTGGAACCTGCTGGGTCGAACCCCGGTGCAGTTGTTCGACATGCGTCATGCCAGCGAGCCAGCCATGCTGGCCGCCGGCGACTGCTTGCGCTGGTACGCCGTGGACGCCGCAGAATACGAGCGCCTGCTGACCCAGTGCCAAAGCGGTCATCTGGTTCGCGGCCACTTTTTGCAGACGGAGGCGGCCCAATGACCCGCACCTCCGCTGGCATGATCGAAATACTGCAGCCCGGCATTGGCACGACGGTACAGGACCGTGGACGATCTGGGCACCGGCACGAGGGCATCCCCCTCGGTGGCTGGCTGGACACCCCCTTGGCAGAAGCCGCCAACGCTCTGGCCGGCAACAACGGCGGCGAAGCAGCGCTGGAACTGCGCGGCATGGGCACCGAACTGCGCGTGCAAGCTGGGCCGGTGCGTGTGGCACTGGCCGGAGCCATTGTGACCCAATGGCAACGTGCCAATGGGCAGCGCACGCCGCTGCCCGCTGGGCAAAGCGCCACCCTGCAGGCAGGCGACCGGCTGGTGCTGGGCGCGGCCGAGACGGGCTGCGCCTACCTGGCCGTGGCTGGCGGATGGCGGCTGACTCCGCAACTGGACAGCCGTTCCAGTTACTGGCGTGCCGGGTTGCCGGGCTTGCTGGGCCGGATGCTGCGCCCTGGCGACCTGCTGCCTTGCGGTACCTGGGCCTCACCCGACCCCAGGGAATGGCGCACACCCAGCCCCTGGTCCTTGCCCACAGGCCCCATCCGGGTGATGCTGGGCCCACAACAAGACCATTTCACGCCCGAGGCTCTGTCCGCTTTTCTGGAACAGGGGTGGACCGCCACCGCCGCGCAAGACCGCATGGGCCTGCGCCTGAGCGGTACACCACTCACCCATACCCGCCCGGCGGCGGCTGACATCGTGTCCGACGCGGTTGCGCCTGGTGCCATTCAGGTGCCCGCCAACGGCCTGCCCATCGTGCTGTTGGCCGACAGCCAGACCGTGGGCGGCTACCCCAAGATCGCCACCGTCATCAGCGCCGACCTGCCCCGGCTGGCCCACCTGAAGCCGGGCACCCGGCTGCGCTTCCAGGCCGTCAGCGGCACACAGGCACGCCAGGCGTTGCAAGACCAGCGCACCGCCTGGACACGCTGGCTGGCCACCCGCGAAGCTTTCGTGCCACCGGGTTTCATCGACGAAGCTGCCCTCTACGGCCACAATCTCATCAGCGGCATGTTGCGCGCTGCCCCCTGAAACGGAGCCCCACCATGACCCTGATCAACCTGAACGCCGATGTGGGCGAAAGCTTTGGCGCCTGGCAGATGGGCGACGACCCCACCCTGCTGCAGATCGTGAACAGCGCCAACGTGGCGTGCGGCTTCCACGCGGGCGACCCGGCCATCATGCGCCACACGGTGCGCTCGGCGCTGCAGCGCGGCGTGAGCATTGGCGCGCACCCCTCCTACCCCGATCTGCAAGGCTTTGGGCGGCGGGCCATGCAGATGTCAGCACCAGACTTGGAAGCGATCATCCTGTACCAGGTGGGCGCGCTGCAGGCCATGGCTGCCGCCGAAGGCGGGCTCGTGACGCACGTGAAGCCCCATGGCGCGCTGAACAACCTGGCTTGTGCCGACGCGGCGGTGGCCGCCACCGTGGTGCGGGCGGTGCAGAGCCTGAACCGTTCGCTGATCTTGCTGGCCCCCGCGCATTCCGCCTTGGTGCAGGCGGCAGAGGCCGCCGGCCAGCCCGTGCGCCACGAGGTTTTCGCCGACCGCGCCTACCTGGACGACGGGCAGTTGATGCCCCGCTCGCAACCCGGCGCGGTGCTGCACGAGGCACAAGCCTGCGTGGACCACGTGCTGCGCATGTTACAGGCGCAGGCCATCGTCACCGCCAACGGGCGACACCTGTCCACCCGCATCGATAGCATCTGTGTGCACGGCGACGGGCCGGAGACGGTGGCCACCGCGCGCGCCATCCGCGAGGGGTTGGAACAGGCAGGCTACACGCTGGCACCGCTGGACCGCCTGCCCGGTTGAACCACCGCGACGGCCGAGACCGCGCCCGGATTCCTCTAAGATGCAGGGCCCAACCCAGGCCGCTCTCGCTGAACGGGCAGCGGCCGCAAGCACAGAGGAATAACGTGTTCAAGAATGTGATGGTCTACCGCATCGGGCCGGGCTGGTCGGCCACGGTGGAACAGATGGAAGAAGCGCTGGCCAAAATGCCGTTCGAGCCTTGCGGCCCGACCCAGGAAAAGGCCATGGGCTGGGTGCCGCCGCGTGGCAACCAGCACGGCGCCTTGGTGGAGCTGGTGGGTGGCCACCGCATCCTGCGCTTCGTGATCGAATCCAAAGGCGTGCCGGGGTCGGTCGTCAAACGCCACCTGGAAGAGCGCGTGGCCCAGATTGAGGCCAAGGAAGGCCGCAAACCCGGTCGCAAGGAAAGCCGCGACCTGCGCGACGAAATCGTGCACGACCTGCTGCCCATGGCTTTTGCCAAAACCTCGACCGTGATGATTTGGCTGGACCTGCAGGCCGGCCGGCTGGTGCTGGACACCAGCAGCCAGAGCAAGGCGGACGAAATCATCACTGCGCTGGTGAAGGGGCTGGACGGCCTGCAGTTGAGCCCTTTCAATACCCAAATGTCGCCACAAGCCGCTATGACGGCGTGGCTGACTGGCAATGCCGACGACTGGCCAACCCACTTTGCGCCGGGGCAGGAGGTGGAACTGAAGTCTGCTGATGAAATGAAGTCGGTGGTGAAGTTCACCCGCCACCATCTGGACGACGAGCAGATGCGACTGCACATCAGCCAGGGCAAGCTGCCGACCAAGCTGGCGCTGGACTGGGAAGGCCGCGTGCGTTTCGTGCTCAGCGAAAGCACGGTGCTCAGCAAGGTGGCGTTTCTGGACGGCGTGTTTGAAGACAACGCCAGCGCAGAGGACAACGGCGGCTTTGACGCCGACGCGGCCATCGCCACCGGCGAGCTGGGCGCGCTCATCACCGACCTGACCACCGCCCTGGGCGGCGAGTTGGTTTGACCCCACACCCATGGGGGTCCAAACCCCCAACGCGGTGTCAGCGCGGCTGCGCTGAGGTACACTTACGCCCAAACGGGCGCCTTGGCCACCTTCTCCAACCTTTCTTTTCGGGAAACGGTTACACAGTTGCAGTGTGGTCTCGGGACGCTCGGGTTGGTTCATGCCAGCTCGCGCGATCGTCGGATCGTTCGCCCTTCCCCCGGATGGCCTCGCCACCACCCTAGGGCTGAGATCCGTTTCGGGCGCCCCCGAAAACCCATTGTCAGCGGAGCCCGCAATGGCGCCGCGATTCCTGATTGACCCGACACCACGGCATGGCCGGGTGGCGGGCGCATCCATTGTTTGGAGAATACGTTGGCCAAAGAAGAACTGATTGAAATGCAGGGCAAAGTCGATGAAGTGCTGCCTGACTCGCGCTTTCGCGTGACGCTGGAGAACGGTCATCAACTGATTGCCTACACCGGCGGCAAGATGCGCAAGCACCACATCCGCATTCTGGCCGGCGACAAGGTGTCGCTGGAGCTGTCGCCCTACGACCTGACCAAGGGCCGCATCACCTTCCGTCACATCGAAAACCGCGGCCCGGCCGCACCCCGCCCGGCGTACCGCCCGCGTTGATGGGCGCTTGCTGGCGGTGCAACCCGCCAGCCCTCAAGCGGTGATCGACAGGAACGCCGCTTCCAGGCCCTGGGCACCGGTGGCTTGCAACAGCTCAACCCGGGGTCCATCGAACCGCACCTGTCCCTGGTGCAACACGACCACCCGGTCGGCTCCCTCCACCTCGTCCACCAAGTGGGTGGTCCACAGCACAGCCACGCCCGTGTCGGCGCGCAAGGCGTGCACCGCCTGCAACAGTTGTTGGCGCGAAGCAGGGTCCAACCCCACCGTGGCCTCGTCCATCAGCAGCACCTGGGGTTGGTGCAGCATGGCACGCACCAGCTCCACCTTGCGGCGGTTGCCCCCCGACAAGGCACGCACCGTTTGATCGGCCTGCTCGGACAAACCCAAGGTCTGCAGCCCGGCAGCGATGCGCGCCTGGGCTAGGGCGCGCGGAATGCCGTGCAGGTCGGTGTGGAAACGCAGGTTGGCCCACACCGACAAATCCAGGTCCAGCGCCATTTGCTGAAACACCACCCCCATGCCGGCCAGCGCCCGAGGCGCTTCGTCTCGCATGTCGTGGCCCAGCACGGCGATCTGCCCTTCGTCGGGCACAAACAGGCCGGTCAGCAGTTGCATCAAGGTGCTTTTCCCGGCGCCGTTGGGCCCCAGCAAAGCCACAAATTCGCCCGCCGCCAATTGCAAATGGACACCGCGCAAGGCGGGTTTGCCGTTGTATTTTTTGACCAGGCCTTGGGCCTGCAGCACGGATTGGGCCATGGGTGAGTTCACCGGTTGAATGAATCGTGTCACAACGCCAGCAACTTCATGCGCTGCAACAGCAGGCGTTCATTCTGTTGGGTGCGCAGCAACGCGCGCTGGTAGTCGGCAGGCGCCAGATAGTCGGCCGACTGATCGTAACGCGCCAGCTCCTGCAAATGGCGATGGGTGAACATGGCGCGGTGAAACGCCTGGTGCAGCGCTTCGAGCACCGGGGCCGGCACACCGGCCGGCGCGGCCAACCCCCAGGGGGAGTTGTACACCGCCTGCTCGAACCCCAGTTCGCGCATGGTAGGCACCTTCGGCCAACGAGGGCTGCGCTGCTCGCTGAACACCGCCAGCAGGCGCAGCTTGCCCTGGTCCACCCAGGGCGCGAAGCCAGTGGAGTTCACGCCCAACTGGATGGAGCCCGATGCCAGGGCCAGCATCTGATCAGCGGTGCCTTTGTAGGGCACGTGGGTGTAGCTGACGTTTTGCGAATGCAGCACGGTCTCCATCGCCAGATGGGGGGTGGAGCCGATGCCGGTGGAACCTACCGTCAAGGAGTCGGGATGCTCGCGCGACCAGCGCAGCACATCGCCCACGCTGTGCCATGGGCTGTCGGCGGCAACCAGCAGGCCGAAGGTGGTGCCCGAAATTTGGAGGATCGGGGCCAAGTCGGTCATCGGATCCCAGGGTACGGGGTGCATCAAGGCAAACCGGATGACGGTGATGGGGAGTTGGCCGATGGTGTAGCCGTCGGGCGCAGCCGCCTTTAGCAGCGGGGCGACCAGGGTGCCGGCGGCGCCCGGTCGGTTGACCACAATGACCGGCTGCCCGAGCACAGCGGCTGCTTCTTCGGCCAGGACGCGCACCGTCAAATCGGTGCCACCCCCAGGGGGCCAGGGCACGATGAGCTGGATCGGCCGTTGGGGCCACCGGTCCTGAGCGCTCGCTGGGGGCGACCACCAACCGGCGCCTGCGGCGGCCGCACTGGCCGCCCAACCCACGGTACGGGCCATCCAACGGCGTCGGTCCACCGTGGGGGGCAAATGACTGTTCACAATGTGTCTCCTGGCTGACCAAACGGCTCATGAGCGGCCGCTTGAAGCCCATCAAGCAATGGATGTGCCAGGATTGTTGGCACAAAAATTGCCCTATGCAGATCGGGCTGTACCACCCGGGCAGGCCCATGACAACGATGAAACAGGAGATATTGCATGCCCAACAGATTGCGCACTGCACGCGCACTGCCGTTCCGTGCCACCTGGGCCGCCCTGGCCGCTTGCGCCGCCTTGGGCACCTGGGCTGGCAGCGCCCAGGCCCAATCGGTCTACGTGTCGAGCGAGAAGGACCACAAAATCTTCGTGTTTGACGCCCAAGGCAAGCAGACTGGCGCGATTGACGTGTGCCAGCGCCCCCGGCACATGATGTTCAACGCCGACCGCTCGCGCCTGTATGTGTGCTGCGGCGACAGCAACCAGTTGGGCATCGTGGACCGGGCCAGCGGCAAGCTGATCGACACCGTGCCACTGGGTGACAGCCCCGAAATCTTCGACCTCAGCCCCGACGGCAAGGTGGCCTACGTGTCCATCGAGGACGAAAACGTGATGGCGGCCTACGACCTGGCATCCAAAAAACCCTTGTTCGAGGTGAAGACCGGCGGCGAACCGGAAGGTATTCTGGTGTCGCGCGACGGCAAATTCGCCTACGTGACCTCCGAAGAAGCGAACCTGGTGCACCTGGTGGACCTGGCGAGCAAAAAGGTGGTCAAGGACATCAAAGTGGGCAACCGGCCCCGGCGCTTTGCGCTTTCGGCCGACGGCAAGGAATTGTGGGTGACCAATGAACTGAGCGCCAACGTCAGCGTGCTGGACACCGCCACCCACCGCGTCAAGGCCACGATCGACTTCAAAATCCAGGGCCTGCGGCCGGCCGACATCACGCCGGTAGGGGTGGTGATGACGCGCGATGGCAAGACCGCCTGGGTCAGCCTGGGCCGTGCTAACCACGTGGCCGAGGTGGACATGGCCAGCAAGCAGGTGCGCCGCACCGTGCTGGCCGGCAAGCGCGCCTGGGGCCTGGCCCTGAGCCCGGACGAAGCCACGCTGTACGTGACCAACGGCCTGTCGGACGACATGACTCTGGTAGACACCCGCCAGGGCAAGGCCATCCGCACCGTGGCAGCGGGGCGCGTGCCGCACACCCCGCTGGTGCTGCCATGACCCTCAGGCTGCGCCAACACCTGATGTGCGCGGCCAGCGTCGCAGTCCTGGGTGGCCTGGGCGGGGCAGTCGCCACGCCAGTGGCCGCACAGGCCGTCACCACCCACGCCGTGGCGGTGGTGTCGCTGGACGACGACGACCGCTACCAGAGCCGCCGCCTGGAACGCCGATACCCCGGCCACCCCGGTGGACGCCTGACCACCGCCGCCGAACTGGGCGCCAGCGACGCGGAGGTGGGCCTGCGGGCGGCGGGCCAGGCGCTGAAGGTGCGCGAAGCCACCGCCCGCAACGCCAGCGACCTGGGCCGGGTGCTGCAACAGTTGCGCCAGGACAAAGTGGGCTACTGGGTGCTGGACCTGCCCGCTCCTCTGGTGACGCAAGCGGTGCAGGCGGCCGGCAACGCGGCGCTACTGTTCAACGCCAGCGCCACCAGCGATGCCTTGCGCGGCAGTGGCTGCGCCGCCCAACTGCTGCACACCTACCCCAGCCAGCACATGCTGCATGACGCGCTGGCCCAGTACCTGGCGGCCCGCAACTGGCGCAACGCGCTGGTGTTGCAAGGCCCCGAGCCGAGCGACGCCGCACTGGCCGAGTCGTGGCAACGGGCAGCCAAGCGCTACGGCGTCAAGACCGTGGCCAGCAGGCCCTTCAAGCTCTCGGGCGACCCCAAGGACCGCGACCTGGCCAACACCCGCTTGCTGACCAACGACCGCAGCCACGACGTGGTAGCGGTGCTCGACAGCGAAGGGGAATTTGCCCGCACCCTGCCCTACGCCACCCAGTGGCCCCGGCCGGTGGTGGGCAGCAACGGCTTGACGCCGCTGGCCTGGCACCCCCAATGGGAACGCAACGGCGGGCCGCAGGTGAACCGCCGCTTCATGCGCCAGGCTGGGCGTCCCATGACCGGCCAGGACTGGGCCGCCTGGGTCGCCATCAAGGCCGTGGCGGCCGTGGTGAGCGAGAACGCCAAAGCCCCGCTGCCGGAGCAGGCGCGCCAACTGCGCACCGGCCAAGTGGGCATCGATGGTGCCAAGGGGCCACGCCTGTCGTTCCGCGCCTGGGACGGGCAACTGCGCCAGCCGCTGTTCCTGAGCCATGTGGACGGCGTGGTGGGCACCGCCCCCCTGGACGGTGTGCTGCACCCCACCGAAGTGCTGGACACCCTGGGCGTGGACGAGAAGGAAAGCGCATGCAAAGTCCGCCCCTGAGCGCCCACCTGCTGCGGGCCATGCGCGCCGTGGTGGGCCGCGAGGTGCAAAAGTTCCTGCGCCAGCCCGCGCGACTGGCCTCGGCGCTGGTGCGCCCGCTGCTGTGGTTCGTGGTGTTCGCGGCGGGTTTTCACAACGTGTTTGGGGTAGCCATCATCCCACCGTACGAAACCTACATCGAATACAAGGTCTACATGCTGCCCGGCTTGCTGGGCATGATTGCGCTGTTCAACGGCATGCAAAGCTCGCTGTCGCTGGTGTACGACCGGGAAATGGGCATCATGCGGCTGCTGCTGACGGCACCACTGCCCCGCGCGTGGCTGCTCGGTTTCAAGCTGCTGGCGGGCACCACACTGTCGGTACTGCAGATGGGGGTGTTCCTGGGCGTGGCCTGGCTGTTTGAGGTGCGCTTTGCCACCTTACACCTGCTGCTGGCGCTGCCGGTGATGGTGGGCGCCGCCCTGCTGCTGGCCGCGCTGGGGCTGGTGCTGTCCGTTTATGTACGGCAGTTGGAAAACTTTGCTGGCGCCATGAACTTCGTGATTTTTCCGATGTTCTTCATCAGCCCGGCGCTGTACCCGCTGTGGAAGCTGGAAGAAGCCGGTGCCCTGTGGCTGCACACCCTGGCGCAGTACAACCCCTTCACCCACGCGGTGGAGGCGATGCGGTTTGCGCTGTATGGGCAATGGAACCCGGTATCGCTGGGTGTGATGGTGGCGGGCAGCGCGGTGTTCTTTGCAGTGGCACTGCGCGGCTACGACCCCCAGCGCGGCTGGATACGGCAACGAGGGGGTTGATCCACCCCGCGCCAAGACAAACAGGAGACCCCCATGTTGAAAAGCACGAAGGGCATTGAGCACACCCGAAGGCATTGGCTGAACCACCACCTGCGCCTGGGCGGCGCGTGGGCGTTGGCGCCACTGGCCAGCACGGTGGGAGCACAAGAAGACCACACGGGCGGCGACCCGCTGGCTTCGATGCAATGGCCCCTGGTGCGGCGCAAGTTCATGGGAGGCGACGCGTACCGGTTCGATGCCCGCGTCCAGCTCAAAGGCCCGCCCTTCGCGGAAGATGCGATGAACGTGCCCATGCTGCTGGACGCCCGGGCGCTGGCCCAGGCCGGCGTGGAAATCGACCGCATGGTGGTGGTGGCAGACCGCAACCCGGTGCAGCAGATCCTGACCTTCGAGCCGCACCGGGCGCTGCCGGTGCTGGCGTTCCGCTTTCGGCTGGAACAGGGCTCGCCAGTGCGCGCGCTGGTGCGCACGCGCCAAGGGCACTGGCACGTGGGCCAGACCTGGGTGAATGCAGCGGGGGGTGGCTGCACCGTGCCGGGTGTGACGCGGGCCGACGGCAGTTGGAGCCAGACGCTGAACCAAGTACAGGCCAAGTTCTTCCGCAACGTGCTGGACGGCCAGGGCTTCAAGCTGTTGCAGCGCGTGGGCATTGTCCCGGCGGTCATCACCGGGCGCGATTCTGCCCCCCTGCGCACCCGCCTGGCGGCCCTGGGCGTGACGCATGTGCGCTACGGCACCG
>CAZGDZ010000012.1:15967-16441 GCA_964524855.1 uncultured Macromonas sp. | reverse complement strand
AATGGGCTGGTGAGTCGGGCCATCTTCACCCTGACCAATAGAGTCGTGGGTATAGACGTTGATCACGTGCTGCTTCATCAGTGCGGACATACGTACCGCGTTGCGTGCGTATTCCATAAAAATCAGGAAGGTGCCGCCGTAAGGGATGTAGCCGCCGTGCAGCGCAATGCCGTTCATGATGGCGGCCATGCCGAATTCGCGCACGCCGTAGTTGATGTGGCGGCCACCGACGCCAGCCTCGTTCTTCACCACCGCGCCCGCAGCGTCAAAGCGCAGGTTGGGGGTGGACTTGGTGTTGGTCAGGTTGGAGCCGGTCAGATCGGCGCTGCCGCCCAACAGCTCAGGCAGCGCAGCGGTGAAGGCTTCCAGTGCCAGTTGGCTGGCCTTGCGGCTGGCCACAGTCTCGGCCTTGGTGTGGGCCGCCACAGCAGTGTCCACCACCAGTTGCTCAAAGTTCTTGGGCAGCTCGCCCTT
>CAZGDZ010000012.1:264-15957 GCA_964524855.1 uncultured Macromonas sp. | reverse complement strand
CTTCATGCGGCGCACGAATTCTTTGGCCTCGGCCGGGAAGGCCTTTTTGTAAGCGGCGAACTGCACGTCCCACGCTTTTTCAGCGGTCTTGCCAGCGTCCTTGGCATCCCAGGCGGCGTAGATGTCCTTCGGAATGACGAAAGGCTCGTGCGACCAGCCCAGCGCTTCGCGGGTCAGCTTGATTTCCTCGGCACCCAGCGGCTCGCCATGGGCCTTGGCGGTGTTGGCGCGGTTCGGGCTGCCTTTGCCGATGTGGGTCTTGCAGCAGATCAGCGTCGGCTTGTCGGCACTTTGCTTGGCCTGGGCGATGGCCGCATCCACAGCGTCAGCGTCGTGGCCGTCCACTGCGCGAATCACGTTCCAGCCGCAGGCCTCAAAGCGGGCCGGGGTGTTGTCAATGAACCAAGGCGCGACTTGGCCGTCGATGGAAATGCCGTTGTCGTCGTACAGGGCAATCAGCTTGTTCAGCTTCCAGGCGCCTGCCAGGGCCACAGCTTCGTGGCTGATGCCTTCCATCAGGCAACCGTCGCCCAGGAAAACGTAGGTGCGGTGATCGACGATGGTGTGGCCGGGCTTGTTGAATTCAGACGCCAACAGCTTTTCGGCCAGTGCCATGCCCACGGCGTTGGTGATGCCCTGACCCAGCGGGCCGGTGGTGGTTTCCACGCCAGGGGTGTGGCCCACTTCGGGGTGGCCGGCGGTTTTGCTGCCGAGCTGACGGAAGTTCTTCAGCTCCTGCATCGGCAGCTTGTAGCCGGTCAGGTGCAGCAGCGCGTAAATCAGCATGGAGCCGTGGCCGTTGGACAGCACGAAACGGTCGCGGTTGGCCCACGCGGGGTTGGTCGGGTTGTGGCTCAGGTGACGCTTCCACAACGCGACGGCCATGTCGGCCATGCCCATGGGCGCGCCGGGGTGGCCAGAGTTGGCTTGTTGCACGGCGTCCATGGCGAGGGCGCGGATTGCGTTGGCCATGGTTTGGGCGGAAACAGGGGTCGAAGTGGAGGTCATGGTGCTGGTGGGCAACGGTGGGTCAGGCACGGGCGGGCGCCCGACAAACCCGTTATTTTAACTTCCGGGTTAACCCGAGGGGTGAAATCAGGCTCCATCGTCGGGCCAACACCACACGCGGCCACCCCCTACCGGGTACCGCCGCACCCCTGGCGCAGGGCCGATCAGATACCCCCCGGTGAAGGCGCCAAACGCTGGCAACAGGAGCTGGCCAGCGCTGTGGACAAAGCAAGACAGGCGCACGGTGTCGCGTCCGCGACCTTGCAGTCGGCAGACAGGGTGGGTATGGCCGGCGAGCACGAAACCGGCATGGGCCGCCTCGGCCTCAACCTGGTGGAGTGCGGGGTCGCGCGGGTGGTGACACGCCGCAAAGGGTCCCATTGCCCAAGGCTCGTCCACCACCGCGATGTTCAGACTGGCAGGCGGGTCGCCCGCGCGGTCGTCGTGGTTGCCGCGCACCAGGGTCATGCGAACCTGGGGGTGGCTTTGGCGCCAGGCGTGCATCACGGCCAGCAATGCGGCGTTGTGGGCCGGTCGGGCATGAAGCAGGTCACCCAACAGCACGAGGTGACGGGCGCCAGTTCGGTGCAGCGCAGCGCTCAAACGCTGCAGATTGTCTTGGGTGGTGCCGGCGGGCACGGGCTGGCCCAACGCGCGGAATGTGGCGGCTTTGCCCAGGTGCACGTCGGCCACGAACAGGGTCTGCTGGCCAGGCCACCACAGCGCGGGGTCGGGCAACAGCAGCACCGCTTCGCCCTGCAGCGTGAGCGGCAAGGCGCCGGGCAAGGTCGAAGGCTCGGGTGAAACAAGACCCGCCGGTGGGGCAACATGGGTGGTCATGGTCAATCGATCTTATGCGGCGCCCGCGGCGCGCTCCAGTTGCGCCACCATGCGGGCGATGCGATCGGCAGCACTTTCGGTGCTGAGGCGTTCGCGCAGGCGTTCGACCATCAAGGGAAAGGCCAACGGGGTGGCGCGCTTCAGCGGACGGTGCACGAGCTGCTGTCGCACCATGCGTTGCAAGGTGGCGCGCAGACGGTCCACATCCAGCTCCAGGCGCAACAGCTCCGCCTCGGCCTGCTGCAGCAGACGGTTGGCAGGGTCGTACTGGCGGAACACGCCCCAGAACAAAGCCGACGACGCCTGCAGTTGCCGGCTGCTGCGCTTTTCGCCAGGGTGACCTTGGAACACCAGGCCCGACACGCGGGCAATTTCGCGAAAGCGCCGCTGTGCCAGCTCGCTGGCGTTCAGGCTGGCCAGCACTTCGCTCAGCAAGGTGGTGTCGTCGGCGGGCCAGGCCAACAGGTCGGACAGGTGCTCGGCCCAGTCCAGCTCGCTGGCCGTGAGCAGCTCCACCCCATAGTCGTTCACGGCCATGGACACGGTGCAGGGCACCCGCTGCCCCATGCGCCAGGCCAGCAGGTTGGCCAACCCCAGGTGGACATGTCTGCCAGCAAACGGGTAAAGGAACAGGTGGTTCCCCTCGCGCGAACGCAGGGTTTCGGCCAACAAGGTGCCGGGCGTGGGCAGCGCGGACCAACGGGCTTGCAGCGCCAGCAAGGGTTGCACCGCTTCCAACTCAGGGGAAGCATCCGCCCCTTCGGCGGCCTGCTGGAACTGCACCAGCATCGCGTCGGCCAAGGCGGTGGACAGGGGCATGGTGCCGCCATTCCAGCGTGGCACGGCAGCGCGCGAGCCGCTGGCGCGGCGCACCCAGGCGGTCATTTCGTGCACACGAATCAACTCCAGCAGCCGCCCACCAAACAGGAAACAATCACCCGGTTTGAGGCGAGCAACGAAGCTCTCCTCCACCTGCCCAATGCGGCTGCCACCCTGGTACTGCACCGTCATGCTGGCATCGCTGACGATGGTGCCGATGTTCATGCGGTGGCGGCGGGCCAACCGGGCATCGGGCACGTGCCAGGCGCCAGCGTCGTCAGGCACTGCGCGGCGGTAGTCGGGGTAGGCCGCCAGCGATGGGCCGCCTTGGGAAACAAAGTCCAGGCACCAGCGCCAGGCGTTGTCGCTCAGTTGGGCGTAGGCGGCGGTGCTACGCACCTCGGCCAACAGATCTTCAGGCCGGAAACCGCCACCCAGCGCCACCGTGACGAGGTGCTGCACCAGCACGTCCAGCGGCTGGTGCGGGGTGTCGCGCGGCTCAATCTGCCCGGCCTGCACGGCGGCACGGGCGGCAGCACCCTCCACCACTTCCAGGCTGTGGGTGGGCACGATGCTGATGCGCGAAGGCCGACCTGGTGCGTGACCCGAACGGCCGGCGCGCTGCAACAGCCGCGCCACGCCTTTGGGCGAACCGATCTGCAGCACCCGCTCCACCGGCTGGAAGTCCACACCCAGGTCCAGGCTGCTGGTGCACACCACAGCGCGCAATGTACCGTCCTTCAGCGCCGCCTCCACCCATTCGCGGGTGGCGCGGTCCAACGACCCATGGTGCAGCGCGATCTGCCCCGCCCAGTCGGGCCGGGCGTCCAACAGCGATTGGTACCAAAGCTCGGCCTGCACACGGGTGTTGGTGAACACCAGCGTGCTGGCCACCGCTTCAATCTCGGCCACCACCTGAGGCACCATGGCCAGCCCCAGGTGCCCGGCCCATGGAAAGCGCTCCAGCCGGGGCGGCAGCAGCGTGTCGATGGTGAGGCTTTTGGGCGTGTGCCCACGCACCAACTGCCCAGGGGTAGCCGCCTGCGGGCCCAGCAAGGTGTGCAGCGCATGGTCCAGGTTGCCCAAGGTGGCCGACATGCCCCACACCCTTAGCGCGGGGTTGAAGGTGCGCAACCGGGCCAGGGCCAGTTGCACCTGTACGCCGCGCTTGCTGCCCATCAGTTCGTGCCATTCGTCCACCACCACCAGGGCCACGCGGCCCAGCGCCTGTGGCGCATCGGCGCGGGCCAGCAGCAGGCTCAAACTTTCAGGGGTGGTCACCAGCGCGGTGGGCAGTCGATCAGCCTGGCGAGCGCGCTCGCTGCTGCTGGTGTCGCCGCTGCGCACGCCGACGGTCCATGCCGGAGCCAGATCGGGCAGCGGGGTTTGCAAGGCACGCAAGGTATCGGCCGCCAAGGCACGCATGGGGGTGAGCCAGACGACGGTGAGCGGCGGAGTGCGGGCGACCTGCCGTTGCGCCAAGGCTTGCAAGGCACCCAGCCACACGGCGTAGGTTTTACCGGCGCCAGTGGTGGCGTGCAGCAGGCCGCTGTCGCCTGCCGCCATCGCCGCCCACACCTCGCGCTGAAAGTCGAACGGTGTCCAGCCGCGCGCGGCCATCCAGGCGGTGGCGTCGGGATGGGTCATGGTGCAGTCCTAGGCAGCAAGGCGGCCAGGGTATCCAGCGAATCTGCTTCTTCCACCGGCTTGTCTTCGCGCCAGCGCAACATGCGCGGGAAACGCACCGCGATGCCGCTCTTGTGACGCGGGCTGCGGGCAATGCCCTCAAAACCCAGTTCGAACACCAAGGTGGGCCGCACGCTGCGCACGGGGCCAAAGCTTTCCACCGTGGTCTGGCGGATGATGGCGTCCACTCGGGCCATCTCAGCGTCCGTCAGGCCGGAATAGGCCTTGGCAAACGGCACCAACTGGCGGCCTTCGGTGCCGGGCGGCGCGTTCCACACGGCGAAGGTGTAGTCGCTGTACAGGCTGGCGCGGCGGCCATGGCCGCGCTGGGCGTAAATGAGCACCGCGTCCACACTCATGGGGTCGATCTTCCACTTCCACCAGGTGCCATCGGCCTTGGTGCGGCCCACGCCGTAGCGGCTGTCGCGGTGCTTGAGCATGAAGCCTTCAGTGCCGCGCTCCCGGGCCTGTTCACGTAGGGTGGCGAGCCTCTTCCACGTTGCTCCGGTAACCAGTGGACTGGGCTGAAGCAACGGATGGTTCACCGTCTGCACCACCGCGTCCAGCGCGGCGCGGCGGGCGTACAGGGGCTGCGAGCGTAGGTCATCGCCGGCGTGTTCCAACAGGTCGTAGGCCAGTAACACCACCGGCAGTTCGCGCAACAGTTTGGGCCCCAGCGCTTTGCGGGTGATGCGCTTTTGAAGTTCGGCAAAGGGCTGCGGCCGATCGTCGCGCCAGACCACAATTTCGCCATCAATCACGGTGCCATCGGGCAGCGCATCGCCCAGCGCGGTCAGCTCGGGAAAGCGCTCTGTCACCAGCTCCTCGCCACGCGACCAGACCCACGTCTGGCCCGCGCGGCGCACCAACTGGGCGCGGATGCCGTCCCACTTCCATTCCACCAACCAGTCGGCAGGTGCCCCCAACAGATCGGGGAAGTGGTCCACGGGCTCAGCCAGCGGGTGGGCCAGAAAGAACGGGTAAGGTTGGCCGCCCTGCGCCTGCTGTTCGTGGGCGCTTTCGGGTGCGGTCAGCGCGTGGAAATCGGCAGCGGTGGGCTGTCTGCCCACGGCGGTGTAACCCATCAGGCGCTGGGCCACGCGCTTGGGGTCCAGCCCGGCCACGGCGGCCAGCGCCTGCGTCACCTGCAATTTGGACACCCCCACGCGGAAGCCGCCGGTGATGAGCTTGAAATAGACGAAACGCTCGTCATCGGACAGCGTGGCCCACTGGGTGCGCAGGGTGTGCGCCTGCGCGTCAGGAGGCTGACCGCGCAGTGGCAGCAGGTGGTGCGCCAGCCAGTCGGCCAAGCTGCGCTCGACCGGCTCGGTGGCGGGCGGCAACAGCAGCGACACGGTTTCGGCCAGATCGCCCACGGACTGGTAGCTCTCCTCGAAAAGCCATTCGGGCAGCGCGGCGGCCTGCCGGGCCAACTCGCGCAGGGTGCGGGTGGGCACCAACTGGCGGGGTTTGCCACCCGCCAGAAAGTACACCGCCCAGGCCGCGTCGGCGGCCGGCACTTGCGCGAAGTAGCGCTGCAGGGCAGCCTGCTTGTCGCGCGTGGCGGTGCTGGCGTCCAGCTCGCGGTACAGGGCGGCGAAGCGTTTCACGGGGCGGCTCCAGCGGAAGCGGCCACGGTTGCAAGGGCCATGTCGCCAGGCGCCCCGCTGTCCGAGGCGCCGGCGGAAGGGCTGTCGTGGTCGTCGTCGCCGTATTCGGTTTCAAATGCCTGAGCGTCCAGCCCCTGCTCGCACAGCCAACGCACCAGCACCGGAACGCTGCCGTGGGTCACGCGAACACGCTCGGCTCGGGTCGCACCGATCGCGCTCATCAGACCCGGCCAGTCGGCGTGGTCGGACATGACAAACCCTTGGTCCACACCTCGGCGGCGGCGGTGGCCACGCACCTGCATCCAGCCACTGGCAAAGGCCACCATGGCATCTGGCCCAAAGCGCTTCATCCATGGTGTGCCTTGAGCGGAAGGCGGCGCCACCACCAGGGCGCGCTGCAAAGCGGCCTTGTCCAGCTCTGTCACACGGTGCGTCGTTGGCAAATGCAGGCCCGCAGCGCGGTACACCGCGTTCAGCGGCTCCACCGCACCGTGCACCACGATCGGGCCGATGCTCGCGTCCACCCCGTGCAGCAAGCGCTGCGCCTTGCCAAAGGCATAACTCAGCAACACCGAGGCACGACCAGCGGCGGCGTTGCGCTGCCACCAGGCGTTGATTTGGCTGAACAGCACCGCCTGCACCGGCCAGCGGTACACCGGGAGGCCAAAGGTGCTTTCGGTGATGAAGGTGTCGCAGCGCACCGGCTCGAACGGGGTGCAGGTGCCGTCAGGCTCGGTCTTGTAGTCGCCCGAGGCCACCCAAACCCGCCCCCCGTGCTCCAGCCGCACCTGGGCCGAACCCAGCACGTGCCCCGCCGGGTGCAGCGACAGGCGCACGCCGTGGTGTTCGATGGTTGTACCGTAGTCCAGCGTCTGCAGAGCGATGTCGGCACCCAGGCGTTGGCGCAGCACGCCCTCGCTCAGCGTGTGGGCCAGGTAATGGCGGTGACCCCAGCGGGCATGGTCCGAATGGCCGTGGGTGATGACCGCACGATCGACCGGCCGCCAGGGATCGATGTAGAAGTCGCCGGGCGGGCAGTACAGGCCTTCAGGACGGGCGACGATGAGGTCGGTCGTGGACATGCCGATGAGGATAGCTTTTCAGGCCCAAAGCAGCAGGCAGGACGGTCGATGGCCGGGCGCGCCCGGTGACAATAAGCCCCATGACACGCGACGACCTCAAAGCCCCCTCCACAGCCCAAGCCCTGCTCCTGGCCGCAGGCCGTGGCGAGCGCATGCGCCCGCTGACCGACACCACCCCCAAACCCCTGCTGACCGTGCAAGGCAAGCCACTGATGCAGTGGCACCTGGAAGCCCTGGCCCGTGGCGGGGTGCGCAACGTGTGCATCAACACCGCGTGGCTGGGGGAGCAGATTCCCGCCCAGTTCGGCGCCAGTTTCACACCCCACGCGGCCGCTTGGGACGGCAGCGGCCCGGTCCCTCAACTGGCCTTGCAATACTCCATGGAAGGGCAGGACTTTGGTGGCGCGCTGGAAACGGCGGGCGGCATTGTGCGGGCGCTGCCCCGGTTGGACGACGTGTTCTGGCTGCTGGCTGGCGACGTGTTCGCGCCCGAGTTCGTGTTTTCAAACGCGGTGCGGGCTGCATTTGCGCGCAGCCCGCTGCTGGCGCACATCTGGCTGGTGCCCAACCCGGAGCACAACCCCAAGGGCGACTTTGGCGTGGCCGTGCTGGCCGGTGGCCGGCTACTGGCGCACAACGGCGCCGACGCGCCCAAGCACACCTACTCCACCATTGGCCTGTACAAAAAGGCGTTCTTTGCGCAACCGTGGTGCGCCATTCCAGCGGGCAACCCCGAAGGGGTGTCGGCGCCGCTGGCCCCCATGCTGCGTGCCGCCATCGACGCCGGGCAGGTGGGCGCCTCGGTGTACCCCGACCGCTGGGTGGACGTGGGCACGCCCGAGCGGCTGGCAGCCCTCAACGCCAGTGGGCCAGTCAGCACGGCGTTGCACTGAAATCGGCGGGGTTGCGTATCATCTTCGGCATGACCGCCATTCCCCATCAAACCCTCTACGCCGACCGCCGTGCCCGCCTGGCCGCCCAGCTGGGCCCGGGCGGCGTGGCCATCGTGCCCACCGCGCCGGAACGCACCCGCAACCGGGACAGCGAGTACCTGTTCCGGTTTGACAGCTACTTCTACTACCTGACCGGCTTCACCGAGCCGCGCGCCTGGCTGGTCATCACCGCCGAGGGCCACACCACGCTGTTCTGCCAGCCCAAAGACCTGGAGCGTGAGATCTGGGACGGCATCCGCCTCGGGCCGCAGGCCGCGCCCGGCGCGCTGGGTGTGGACGAAGCGTATTCGGTGGACGAACTGGACGCCCGCCTTCCTCAACTGCTGGAAAACCGCCACACCGTGTGGTACCCGTTCGCGGTACACACCGGGCTGGAAACCCGGGTGGACGGCTGGCTGCAGAAGGTGCGCAACCGCGTGCGCTACGGCGCCCTGTGCCCCGACGCCCAGCGCGACCTGTGCGGCTTGCTGGACGAGATGCGACTGATCAAAGACGCGCACGAAATCGGCGTGATGCGGCGCGCCGCGCAGATCAGCGCGCAAGCCCACATCCGCGCCATGCGCCGCAGCGCAGCCACCCTCCGCGCCGGGCAGGACCTGCGCGAATACCACCTGGACGCCGAGCTGCTGCACGAATTCCGCCAGCACGGCTCGCAGTACCCGGCCTACGGCAGCATCGTGGCCGCCGGCGCCAACGCCTGCGTGCTGCACTACCGCGCCGACGCCGCCCCGGTGCGCGACGGTGAGCTGGTGCTGATTGACGCCGGTTGCGAACTGGACGGCTACGCCAGCGACATCACCCGCACCTTCCCGGCCAACGGCAAGTTCACCGGCCCCCAGCGCGACCTGTACAACTTGGTGCTGGCCAGCCAGGAAGCGGCAGTGGCCGCCACCAAACCGGGCAACCGCTTTGTGGACCCGCACGAAGCCACGGTGAAAGTGCTTTCGCAGGGCATGCTGGACCTGGGGCTGCTGAACAAAAACGACGTGGGCCACCTGGACGACGTGATCGCCCAGCGCCACTACTTCCGCTTCTACATGCACCGCACCGGCCACTGGCTGGGGCTGGACGTGCACGATGTGGGCAGCTACGTGGAGCCGACCGAAGTGGGCCGTTTGAGCGAACGCAAAGACCCACTGAGCGGCGAAACCATCAAGGACCGCCCCAGCCGCATCCTGCGCCCGGGCATGGTGTTGACGATCGAACCCGGCCTGTACGTGAGCCCAGCCGAGGGTGTGCCGGAGCACTTCTGGAACATCGGCATCCGCATCGAGGACGACGCGGTGGTGACCGAGAACGGCTGCGAGCTGATGACCCGGGGCGTGCCGGTGAAGGCGGACGAGATTGAAGCGGTGATGGGCGGCTGAACGCCGAGTCACCGCCCTTCAGGCAGCCGTCAACGGCGCGGCAGCTCGAAGCGCTCCACCTCTTGCGCCAGGTTCTGAGCCAGTTGGCTCATGGAGGCGGCCGCCGCAGCGGTTTCCTCCACCATCGCGGCGTTTTGCTGCGTCATGCGGTCCAGTTCCTGGATCGCCTGGCCGACCTGAGCAATGCCCGCGTTCTGCTCCGCCGCGCCGGCCGACACCTGCTCCAACAAGCGGTCCACCTCCTCGGAAGAACCGACGATCGCCTGCATCGCACTGCCCGCCTTGGCCACCACCTGGGCGCCCGTTTGCACCTGGGCCATGCTGGTGCCTATGAGCGCCTTGATTTCGCGCGCGGCCTCGGCACTGCGTTGCGCCAGACTGCGCACCTCACCGGCCACCACGGCAAAGCCCCGGCCTTGCTCACCGGCGCGGGCCGCTTCCACAGCGGCGTTCAGGGCCAGGATGTTGGTCTGGAACGCGATGCCGTCGATGGTGCCAATGATTTCGCCGATGCGGCTCGACGACTGGCGGATGCCGTCCATGGTCCGCACCACTTCCTGCATCACCTGGCCGCCTTCGGTGGCGCCCTGGGCGCTTTGACGCGCTGTTTGCGTGGCCTGCACCAAATGCGCTGCGCCGTTGTTCACCGTGGCGGTGATCTGCTCCATCGACGCGGCCGACTCCTCCAGGTTGGAGGCCGCCTGCTCAGAGCGCGACGACAGGTCGTGCGCCCCGGCGGCGATTTCGGCGCTGGACTGCACCAGCTGCTCACTGGACTGCCGTACCCGGCGCACCATGTTGCGCAGCGACTCCTGCATCGCCCGCAGGTCCAGCATCAGCTGTGCAGCCTCGTCGCTGCCCCAGGGCTCGGGCGATTGGGTGAGGTCACCGTCGGCCATGGCGCGCAGGTGCAGACTGGTTTCGCGCAAGCCGCCGTTCATGACACGGTAGAAGCACAAGAACAGGTAGCCCGCCACCAGCAAAGCCAGCAGAGTGATGCCGCCCGCCCACTGCCAGCGGCGCAATTCGTCATTCCGCAGGTCGTCCACGTAAATGCCGGAACCGATGACCCACCCCCAAGGCTCGAACCCCTGCACGTAAGACAGTTTGTCCACCGGCTCTGCGCTGCCAGGACGGGGCCACTGGTAGGCCACAAAGCCAGCCCCTTGTTTGCGCACCTGGGCCACAAAACCCTGGAACAACGCGAACCCATTGGGGTCCTTCAGGCCGCTCACGTCCTGGCCGTCCAGCTTGGGATTGGTGGGGTGCATCACCACGCGCGGGTGCATGTCGTTGATCCAGAAATACTCGTTCTGGTCGTAGCGCATGCTGGCGATGGTGCGCTTGGCCAGGTCTTGCGCCGCCTCGCGGCTCATCTGGCCTGAGCGTTCCTGCTCGTGCGCCCACACCAACATGCTGTGCGCCACTTCCACGTGCTGGCGGGTCGCGTCCATGCGAGCCTGGCGGGCTTGCTGCGACTGGTTGGCCAGCAGGCCCAACACCAGCGCGAGCATGGGCACCATGAAGGCCAGCGAAATGATCAGCGCTTTGGCGGTAAAACGCAGGTTGCGGAACCACCGCACACCCAAGGCCCACAGGCCGTGGTAGGCGAAGAAGCCCTCGTCGGGGCGGGTTTGGGCAGGCGCGGGCAGCGCCAAGGCGTGAGAAGCAGACAATGTCATGGGAAAACAGCGGGCGTGGCGCCGCAAAGGCGCACGATATTGGTGCGGAGCCAAAATTGTCCGTTGCGGGCCCGGGCCCACGGTTGACTTACGTCAACAAAACGCCGCTCACTCCACCGTGTAGAAGCGCATCACCACCCGGTCAGGCAAGCGCATGCCAGTACCCACGAACACCCGCTCGTTCACCCAGGCAAAACGTTCGGCGGCGGTTTCGATCAACGGCTGGCAGCGGAAGTAGATCCGCGCCGGGTCCACCGGCTCGCCTCGGATCAATCGCTGGGTGTCGGCAGGATCGGCCACGCGCAGGGCGCGGTTTTGCACGAACAGGCGTTCGCCCTCGGTGGTTTCCAGCACGTAACGGGCGTCCAGCTCGGCCATGCGGGGCGTGACGATGCGCTGAAAATCCGCGCCGCCGGGCATCACCGAGCCCGTCCAACCGTCGCCCGTGACCGTGCCACCCACGATGGGGATGAGGCGCCGCTGGCCCGAGGGCGTGGCGCCCACCTCGATGGCAGGGGTCACTTGCACCGAGAGTTCGGCGAAGAAACGCAGCGCCGGTGGGCGCAACACGTCGTCGAGGCGGGGTTCGGGCGCCATGGCTGACTCAAACGCGTTCGAGGACGAGCGCAATGCCCTGCCCCACGCCGATGCACATGGTGCACAGCGCATAGCGCCCACCCGTGGTGTGCAGCCGGTTGATGGCGGTGGTGGCCAGGCGAGCGCCCGAGGCGCCCAACGGGTGACCCAAGGCGATAGCACCGCCCCAGGCGTTGACGCGGGCGTCGTCATCCTGCAGCCCCAGCATTCGCAGCACCGCCAGGCCCTGCGCAGCAAAGGCTTCATTGAGCTCGATCACGTCCATCTGTGCCAGCGTCAGACCGGTCTGGGCCAGCACCTTCTGCGTAGCGGGCGCGGGGCCAATGCCCATGATGCGCGGCGCCACGCCAGCGGTGGCCATGCCCACCACGCGGGCTTTAGGCGTCAGGCCGTTCTTCGCCGCAGTGGCTTCATCGGCCAGGATCAGCGCGCAGGCGCCGTCGTTCACGCCGCTGGCGTTGCCGGCGGTCACGCTGCCGTCGGGCTTGACCACGCCCTTGAGCTTGGCCAGCGCGTCCAGACTGGTCTTGCGCGGGTGCTCGTCGGTGTCCACCACGATGGCGTCGCCCTTCTTTTGCGGGATGGTGACGGGGCAGATCTCGCGCGCCAGGTGGCCGGCTTCAATGGCGGCGACGGCGCGCAACTGGCTGTTGAGTGCCATCAGGTCTTGGGCTTCGCGCTCGATCTGGAAGTCCACCGCCACGTTCTCGGCGGTTTCGGGCATGGAGTCCACACCGTACTGGGCTTTCATCAGCTTGTTGACGAAGCGCCAGCCGATGGTGGTGTCGTACACCGCGTTGCTGCGGCTGAAGGCGGTTTCGGCTTTGGGCATGACGAACGGTGCGCGGCTCATGCTCTCCACGCCGCCGGCGATCATCAGGCCCGCTTCCCCGGCCTTGATGGCGCGCGCGGCGGTGCCGATGGCGTCCAGGCCCGAGCCGCACAGGCGGTTGACGGTGCCGCCGGGCACCTCCAGCGGCAGGCCGGCCAGCAGGCCGGCCATGCGGGCCACGTTGCGGTTGTCTTCGCCGGCCTGGTTGGCGCAGCCGTAGATCACGTCGGCCACCGCCGCCCAGTCCACTTGCGGGTTGCGCGCCATCAGCGCCTTCAGGGGAATGGCGCCGAGGTCGTCGGCCCGTACCGAAGACAAAGCACCGCCGTAGCGGCCGAAGGGGGTGCGGATCGCGTCGCAGATGAAGGCTTGGGTCATGGGGTCTCCTTGGATGGGGTCTGTCGGTCTGGGGACAAAACAGCCGGGCCGCGGCCGCAGCTTACAGAGTTGGGGGAGCGGCGGGGTGTCACGCCAGCAGTGCGTCGAGGTCGCCCAGGCGGAAGCCGAAGCCAGCTTCCTGCGCCAGGGTTTGCAGGTCGCGCGCCAGCGCGGCACGGTCTTGCTGGCGCGCCCAGAACACCGGGCCGCCTTCCCAGCGCGGGAAGCCGTAGCCCTGCACCAGCACCACGTCGATGTCGCTGGCGCGCGCGGCCACGCCTTCGGCGAACAGCAGCGCGGCCTCGTTCACCATGGCGAGCAAGGCCCGACGAGTGATCTGGTCCGCGCTCAGCGGCTGGCGGGTGATGCCGCGCGCGGCACTGGCCTGTTCTATAACGCCGCGCACGGTGGCGTCGGTGGTCTTGGCGGCCTTGCCGTCGGTGTAGGTGTAGTAGCCGGCGCCGGTCTTGCGGCCCAGTCGGCCTTGCTCGCACAACTGGTCCAGGATGCCGACGTAACGCACACGGGGGTCGCGCGTGGCGGCCTGGGCTTTGCGCATGCGCCAGGCAATGTCCAGGCCCGACAGGTCCGCCACCGCGAACGGGCCCATGGCGAAGCCCATGCCGGTCAGCGCGTTGTCCACGTCCTCAGGCCAGGCACCGTCTTCCAGCATGAATTCGCACTGGTTGCGGTAGGCGTTGTAGATGCGGTTGCCGATGAAACCAAAAGCGTTGCCGCACAGCACAGGCAGTTTTTTCAGGGTCTTGCCCAGCGCCATGCCGGTGGCCAGCACATCGGGCGAGGTCTGTGCGCCACGCACCACCTCCAGCAGCTTCATCACGTTGGCCGGGCTGAAAAAGTGCAGACCCAGCACGTCCTGCGGACGGGCGGTGGCGTTGGCGATCGCGTCCACGTCCAGGTACGAGGTGTTGGTGGCCAGCACCGCGCCAGGGCGGGCGTGCGCGTCGATCTGGCGGAACACCTGCTGCTTCACACCCAGTTCTTCAAACACGGCCTCGATCACCACGTCGGCGCGAGCGAGCTGGGTCCAGTCGGTGGTGGCGGCCAAGCGGGCCTGGGCAGCATCGGCCACTGCGGGCTTCATCTTGCCGGTGGCAACTCGGCCGCTGTAGTGCTCGGTCACGCGCTGCTGGCCTCTGGCCAGGGCTTCGTCGTTCTGTTCCAGCAACAGCACCTGCAGGCCGGCGTCCAGCGCGCAGATGGCGATGCCCGCACCCATGGTGCCGGCGCCGATGACGGCCACCGTCTGCACCGGGCGGGGCTCGGCCTTCGCGGTGGCGCTGAGGTCAGCCGGCAGTTTGGTGGCGTCACGTTCCACCTTGAACTGATAACGCAAGGCCTGCGCGGCACGGCTGGGCACCAGTTGCAGGAACAACTCACGTTCGCGCCGGGCGCCTTCGTCAAACGGGCGGGCGCAGCCGGCCACCGCTTCCATCAGGGCGGCGTAGGCGGGCTGAAGGCGCTGGCGGGCGTTGAGCTGCGCACGGGCCGCGTCCACCTCGGCCAGCACCTGGGCTGCATCCAGCGCCCGTTCGCGCGGCGCGGCGGGGCGCGTGGCCGTGTCCGCCCAGGTGCGGGCCAGGGTACAAGCCGCCGCCACCAGGTCGGCGGTGTCGTCCACCACCTGATCGAACAGGCCGCTTTGGGCCCATTCGCGGGCGGTCTTGGGCTGGCCGCTCAGCATCATCGCCAGGGCCTGAGGCACACCCACCAGGCGCGGCAGCAACTGGGTGCCGGTGGAGCCGGGAATCAGCCCCAAGTTGATTTCGGGCAGGCCTACCTTGGCACTGGCCAGCGCCACGCGACCGTGGCAGGTCATGGCCACTTCCAGGCCGCCGCCCAGGGCGACGCCGCTCATGGCGGCCACCACGGGCTTGCGGCAGGCGGCCAGACGCGCCAGCACCGTCAGCAGGATCGGTTCGGTCAATTGCGCGGGGGTGCCCATTTCGGCCACGTCGGCCCCGGCGGAAAACGCCTTGTCGTTGCCGGTCAGCGCCAGGGCGCGCACGGCGGGGTCGGCTTCGGCGGCGTCCACCGCCTGCACGATGGCACTGCGCAGCGCGTGGCTCAGGCTGTTGACGGGCGGGTGGTTCAGGGCGATGACGGCGACGCCGTCGTTCACGAGGTATTGCGACATGAGCGCATTGTTCAACGCCTTCAAATCCTTGACAATCCCAAAAGTCATGAACATTCCGTCAAAACCCATTTAACAATCATGGACGCCAGTGCCTTGCTGCTGTTGGTGGACATCGTGGACGCTGGGGGCCTGAGCCAGGCGGCCCGCAAGCGCCGCATGAGCCGCGCCAACGTGAGCTACCACCTCAATCAACTGGAAAAAGCGGTGGGCGTGCAACTGGTGCGACGCACCACCCGCCGCATCGAGCCCACCGAAGCGGGGCACAAGCTGTACCAGCATGGCCGCGCCATCCGCGATGAGCTGCTGGCCGCGCAGGAATCGGTGGCCAGCCTGACCGAAGGCCTGCACGGCTACGTGCGGCTGGCGGTGCCCACGGGGTTCGGACAGGTGGTCATGTCGCACTGGCTGATCGAATTCAAGCGGCTGTACCCCAGCATCACGCTGGAGCTGCTGTTCGACAACCGGGTGGACAACCTGCTGCGCGACGAAGTGGACGTGGCAGTGCGGGTGATGAGCGAGCCGCCGCCCAACCTGGTGGCGCGCGAACTGGCGCCGATGCGGCACATCGCCTGTGCCTCGGCCGAGTTTGCGGCCCGCCACAACATGCCGACCGAATTGGACGCGCTGCACAACGTGCCCATCATTACCTCCACCGTGGTGGGGCGCGAACTGCGCCTGGCC
>CAZGDZ010000012.1:0-254 GCA_964524855.1 uncultured Macromonas sp. | reverse complement strand
ACAGCCCACGCTGGCGTCCGAGAACTTCCAGTTTTTGCACGAAGCGCTGCTGGCCGGTCTGGGCGTGGGCCTGGTGCCCGACTACCTGGTGGCCGACGACCTGAGCGCGGGCCGCGTCGTCACAACACTGGACGACTGGCGCCTGAGCCTGTTTGGCACCCGGCTGCACCTGCTGCGCATGCCCGACCGCTACCAGACCCTGGCCACCCGCACGCTGATCGACTTTGTGTTGGCGAAGGCGCAGGGGTGGGCGA
>CAZGDZ010000011.1:0-16563 GCA_964524855.1 uncultured Macromonas sp. | reverse complement strand
AGCTGATGCGCTGGTACTTGCCGTTGACCAGCTTCATGGGGTAGCGCAGGCGGTATTCGCCGTGACCGTGTTCGCGGATGGACGCACCCTTGGCGCAGTGGGCGCCCAGGTTGATGGGGGAATCGAACACCGGCTCCTGCCGGGTCCAGACGCCGTTTTCCACCACCGCGTCGATGGCGCAGCCCACCGAACAGTGGGTGCAGACGGTGCGCTTGACTTCGATCTTGCCGGTGCCGTCGATGGAGCCACCGGCCGCCGCCTTGGCTTGCTTCACCAAGGTGAGCTGGGACGCGGCCAGACCGACGCCCACGCCCAGGCCGGAACGGCGCAGGAAAGCGCGGCGGTCCATGGTGGGCAGCGCGTGGGCAAAACCACGGCGCAGGCTGTTGACAAAGCCGCTGGCAGCCGCGTCGGTACGCCCGCCATGAGGGGATTTTTTGGTCAGCAACATGGTGTTGAGCCTCAAGTTGGGAGGTGCGGGGTCAGACGCGGGTGGTCTGGTAGTAACGTTTGACGTGCTCCGACACGGTGTAGCCGCCACCCTTGGCCGGCGCTGGGCGCAGCTCGGCATTGGCAGTGGTGTCGGCGGTGGGCAGGCCGGGCAACACGGCCGTGACGGCGGCCACAGCGCCCACGGTGGAAGCACCAGCGAACAGGCGCCGCCGGCTCAGGTTGGACTGGGGGGTCTGGGTCATGGATGTCTCCTGAACTTGCACCGCCCATCGTGACAAAAAACCGGTGCACACAGGCACGCGCTGCAGGCGGTGAATGACCGCACTCTACGCCCCGAAGTGGACGCTTGCAACCCTCGCACAAGGCCCATGCCCGGCGATCAAACCCACGCTTTGCGTCTGAAGATCCAACTCAAAAAGGACCAAAGCAAAAAGCAGACCATCAATCAATGCTTATGAAATCCATGATGCAAGGTCAAAGCGCGCGATAACCCTTGCGGGTTTACCCGGAAGTCTTACAAAACTCGGCGATTTGTCGCTCTCAAACACGACAAACTGTCGCATTCACTGGGCTTTGGACACCCCGCCTATCCCCCGAAAATTCATGAATAACCGAGTAATTAAATAAGGAATTTCTTTAAAATTCTGGCGGTGAACACCCCTCTGGCCTCCCTGCCTGGCGAGCTTGACGCTGCCCCCGCCCTGCCCAACACCACCGATGGCTGGCCCCATTGGTCCATGCTGGTGGTGGACGACGAGCAAGGCATGCGCAACTTCCTGATTAAGGTGCTGGCGCCGCGCTGCCGTTTCGTGGCCAGCGCTGCCAGCGCCGAAGAAGGTGCCGAGTGGATGCGCTCGCAGCGGGTGGACTTGGTGATCCTCGACATTTCGCTGCCGGGTAAGAACGGTGTGGTGTGGCTCAAAGAGCTGCGCGAACAAGGCTACAGCGGAGAGGTCATCCTGATCACCGCATTCGCCGACCTGGAAACCGCCATCGAATCGCTGCGGGCTGGCGCGTCGGACTTCATCCTCAAGCCGTTTCGCATTCCCCAAATCCTCAACGCGATCAAGCAGTGCTACGACCGTGCCCAGTTGCGGCGCGAGAACTACGTGCTGCGGCGCAACGCCCGGCTGCCGCGCCCCACCGCTTCGCCGTTGGTGGGGCAGTCGCCAGCCACCAGCGCGCTGCGCGATGCGGTGGAACGCGTGGCCCCCACGCCCAGCACGGTGCTGTTGCAAGGCGAATCGGGCACCGGCAAGGAACTGGTGGCTCGCCAGTTGCACGCCCGCAGCGCCCGTTCGCAAGGCCCGTTCGTGCCGGTGAATTGCGCCGCCCTGGCCCCCGACGCGATGGCGATGGAGCTGTTCGGGCACGCGCGCCAAACCGCCCAGGGCACCACCCATGCGCGCGACGGTCTGTTCTACTACGCCCAAGGCGGCACCCTCTTTTTTGACGAAGTGGCCGAGCTGCCGCTGCCAGTGCAAGCCACGCTGTTGCGCGCGATTGAGGAGCTGCAAATCCGCCCTGTGGGCAGCCAGCAACTGCTGCCGGTGGACGTGCGCATTGTGGCGGCCACCAACCGCCGCCTGAGCGACGAAGTGGCGGCTGGCCGTTTCCGCTCCGACCTGTACTACCGGCTGCGGGTGGTAGACATCACCCTGCAGCCCCTGCGCGAACACAAGCAGGACATTCCCGATCTGGTGCGCCATTTCATTCTGGAGCTGGCGCCAGCGCTGGGGGTAGAGCCGATCGCGGTGAGCGACGAGGAAATCCGCTTTCTGATGGACTATCCCTGGCCGGGCAATGTGCGCGAACTGCGCAACCTGGTGGAGCGCTCGCTGATTCTGGGTAGCCTCAACGTGTCGGCGCTGTACCCACCGCTGAAAGGTGGGGACAGCTCGCCGCACAAACCGACCGACCTGCAAACCCTGGAAAAGCAGCACATCCTGGCGGTGCTCGATTCGGTGCAAGGCGACAAGACGCGCGCCGCGCAGTTGCTGGGCGTGTCGCGCCGCACACTGGAACGCCGGGTGGCCGAATGGAGTCTGCGCGAACGGCCGCTGGTCTGAAGCCATGAGCAAGCGTTCCTGGATCACCCCCGCCTGGATGGCACATTCCGTTCGCCACAAGCTGCTGGCCATGGCCTTGCTCCCGCTGGCGGTGGTTTTTCCGCTGCTGGTACTGGCGCTGATGGTCTGGAGCAACGTGGCTTACGACCGCTTGCTGATCACCAAAGTGCGGGCCGACCTGGCAGTGGCCAGTGGCTACTTCAACCAGTTGCAGGCCGAAGTGGGGGCCGGTACGCGCGGCGTGGCGGGCTCACACTCGCTGGTGCGGGCACTGGCCAGCGCGGTGGACGAGCCGCAGCGGCTACTGCTGCCGGCCGAAGGCGATGCGCAACAGGTGCTGACTGACGAACTGCTGGTGGTGGACCAACTGTTGCGCAAGGAGCGTGAGCGCTTGGGGCTGGATTTTCTGGTGCTGGAACGCGGCGCCCAACACACAGGCAAAGCCCCCAAGGCCGGTCCCAGCCTGGAAGGCCTGAGCCGCACCCAAGCGCCGGTGAACAGCCAACAAGGCAACGCCGCCCGCCTGGTGTTGCTGCCACGGGGTGTGCTGCAAAAACTGGCACCGCACCTGGCTCACCGCCTCCACATTCCGCTGGTGCCCACCCGCAATGCCGTTCCCACCGAACGCACGGTGGAAGATCGTGCCATGGTGGTGCTGGCCAGCCTGCCGGTGGTCAACAGCCAAGGTCGGCAGTGGGCCACGCTGCACGGCGGCACCCTGCTGAACCAGAACCTCGACTTCATCGACCACCTCAACCGCATTGTTTACCCCGAAGGCTCGCTGCCCTTCGGCAGCCAGGGCACCGCCACCCTGTTCCTGGAAGACGTGCGCATCACCACCAATGTGCGGCTGTTTCAGGATCAGCGGGCGATTGGTACCCGGGTTTCGCAAGTGGTGCGCGATGCGGTGCTGGCCCGGGGCCAAACCTGGCTGGACCGCGCCTTCGTGGTGAACGACTGGTACGTGAGCGCCTACGAGCCCCTGCTCGACGCCCACGGCGACCGGGTGGGCATGCTCTACGTGGGCTACCTCGAAAAGCCTTTCCGCTGGGTGCGCTACTGCATGCTGGCGGTCATGGCGCTGATCTTTCTGGGCGTGATGGCGCTGGCGGCGGTGTTTTCGGTGCGTTGGGCGCGCAGCATCTTCAAGCCGGTGGAGCAGATGAACGACACCATGCGCCGGGTGGAAGAAGGCGATGCCGCCGCGCGGGTAGGCCCACTGGCCACGCGCGACGAACTGGGCGCGCTGGCCAACCACCTGGACCACCTGCTGGACGTGGTGGACGACAACACACGTCGTCTGCGCGACTGGGGTGAAACGCTGGACCGCAAGGTGGCCGAGCGCACGCGCGAACTGGAAGCCAGCAACGCGTCGCTGCGTCTGGCGCAGCAACAACTGGTGAAGTCCGAAAAACTGGCCGCCATCGGGCAGTTGACAGCCAGCATCGCGCACGAAATCAACAACCCCATCGCGGTGATCCAGGGCAACCTGGACCTGATGCGCGAAACGCTGGGCCCAGCGGCCGTACCGGTGAAAGGCGAGCTGAAACTGCTGGACGAACAGGTGGAACGCATGCGCCTGATCGTGACGCAACTGTTGCAATACGCCCGGCCCACCGAATTTGCGGGGTATGTGGACACGTTGGACCTGAACCAGACGGTGACCGACTGCCTGGTGCTGGTCGCCCACTTGCTGCAGCAGCGCCGCATCCAGGTGGTGCGCGACCTGCAGGCCCACACCGGGGTGGCCTGCAACCGGCAGGAACTGCAGCAGGTGGTCATCAACCTGATGATCAATGCCATCCAGGCCATGCCCGAAGGCGGGGCGCTGACCTTGGCCACCCGCGACTGGCGCGATGAACACGGCATCCCCGGCGCGGTGCTGGAAGTGCAGGACGAAGGCCCCGGCCTGAGCCCCGAGGTGCGCGGTCGATTGTTCACACCCTTCTTCACCACCAAGAACGACGGCAACGGACTGGGGCTGTGGATCAGCCAGGGCCTGGTGGAGCGCTATGGCGGCCGGCTGGAGGCCGACAACCGCCCGCTGGCACAGGGGGCGGTGTTCCGGGTGCGTTTGCTGAGCGAGCCCAGCGTACCCGAAGCCAGCCAGGCACGCACTCAGGACGGCCGCCCAGGGCGAGGGTAGTTCCAGCGATGTAAGCGACTTACAAGATACGGTCAATACATCTGCAAAGCACAATCAGGCACCAATTCTGAGACAACTCAGCAGCCACGACCACAGTTGGCATTTAGGACCCAGCTCCAGACGTCTGCTCATGAGCCATTCCGATAAGGAGATCGTAAAAGAGCTGTGCTGCTGGTGCAAGAGGTTTGCCTCGGCGAGAGATCAATCCTAGCGTGCGAGTAATCTGTGGATCCGACAAGTCAATAGCACGTACCTTACCCAAGCCATCATCCGGTGGCAAAGCCATACGAGGCAGCACGCCAATACCGAGTCCCGCCTCAATCATGCTGACCATCGCGGGTACATGGTTGACCTCGCAAAACCAGCGAGGTCGCTGTTCTGTTTGAGCAAGTGCCTGATCGATCAAAAAGCGATTGCCACTACCCTGAGCCAAGATAATGTATGCATGGCCATCCAACTCGCGCCACCGAACTTTCCTCTTGCGTGCCAGTGGATGATTCATGGGACAAGCGACAACGAATGCATCATCCATCACCGCTCTGAACTGGATGTCTGCTTCCTGCGTTCCAATGTAAGTCACGCCAAAATCAGCATCTCCACGCGTGACCGCCAGCAGCACATCACTTGACGACTCGTCCTGCAACCGAATGCGAATCTTGGGATAGAGCTTGTGATAACAGGCGATCGCAGCAGGCATGAAGTGAGCTACCGCCGAAGGTACACAGGCAATCGTTACCTCGCCTGATAGGCGTTGCGCCACCTCGTGAATTCCCAGCAGCGCACTCTCTAGTTCGTTCATCACGTTGCGTGCACGATGCACAAAGATACGCCCCACCGCTGTGAGCTCGACCTTGCGTGTCGTACGCGTGAACAGTTGCACACCCAAGGCCTCTTCCAGTTTGTCCACACGGCGTGAAAGTGCGGACTGGGACAAGTGCAATAGATCAGAAGCTGCGCGAAAACTAGAAAGATCAGCAACAGCCAAGAAAGCGCGCAGGTCGGCCAGATCAAAGTTCATGACTAAACTAGGAAACCAATTGTTGCTTGAAACGCAATTATCAATCTAATATTTGCGCTTTACAAGCATAACATACACATCGATCATTCGGTCCCCAACCAAGGAGACTTCGAATGAGCGTACACAACCCTCAACACCCTACGCATTCCACTCGACGCCAGATATTCCGCGTTGTAGTTGCACCTTTGATAGTGCTTTGCGCACTCACCAGCCAAAGCGCTGTCCATGCACAGGAGTCGTGGCAACCGAAACGTCCGATTCGCTTGATCGTTCCTTATGGACCTGGCGGAAGCTCCGACGTGATCGCTCGAGCTCTTGCATCCGAAATGGCCAAGGGCCTGGGCCAAACCGTGTTTGTTGAAAACAAGGCGGGTGGGCATGGCTCCCTGGCAATGCAAGATGCGGCCCGCGCGGCCCCAGATGGACACACCGTTGTACTGGGTCACGTAGGTACGTTGGCCGTAAATCCCGCAATGATGCGCAAGCTCTCCTATGACCCAATTCGGGACTTCGCGCCCGTAGCGCTGTTGACAAGGGTTCCGATGCTTTTCGCCGTGGGGCCAGCAAATCGTTCCACCACCTTGGCTCAGTTCGTGACTGAGGCCAAGGCCGCGCCAGGCAAGCTCAACTACGGATCAGCGGGCAATGGCAGTGCGGGTCATCTCGCTTTCGAGATGCTCAAGCTGGCTGCGGACATCGACGTGATCCACGTGCCATATAAGGGAACGGGAGCTCAAACGTCCGATTTGTTGGGGGGCAGAATCGATGCCGCTGCCGCAGGACTGCCGGGCTTCTTGCCACACGTGAAGGCGGGGAGACTGCGAATTCTTGCCGTGGGTGCGACACAGCGTCTACCAGCGATTCCAGAAGTTCCCACGGTGGCTGAACTAGGCTATGCCAACTTTGAAAGCTCGCAGTGGTTTGGACTGCTCGTGCCAGCGAAGACGCCTGCAAACGTGATCGACCGCCTGCACGCAGAAGCCAGGAAAGCCCTTCTGTCCGAGTCTGTGAAGCACCGATTGGAAGAAGACTCCAGCACCCCCATGCCGCTGGGTCCCCAGGATTTCTCTGCCTTCATCTCCAAAGAGCAAGAGCGATGGGGCGAGATCGTTCGCAAAGCCCGCCTGAGTGCAGATTAAGCACCCCAGATCCTTCACTCTCCACCAAATGAACACAATGACTTCCCCCTCCAAAATTTGTATCCACGAAGACGAACTTCGGACCCTTGGGCAGCAAGCGTTTGAGGCGCTGGGACTACCGAATGCAGACGCGCGTGATGTAGTGCGGGTGCTGCTGCTGGCTGACTTGTTTGGACTGTCCACACACGGACTGAGCCGTATTGAGTCGTACGGTGAGCGACTGGATGTAGCGGGTATTGCCAAAGCACCGGCTATCACTACCGAGCGTGTGGCGCCAGCACTGGTGAAAGTGGACGGCGCGAACGGCATCGGCCCTCTGGTGGGCATGCATGGTCTACGTGCTGCGATGGAAGTCGCACGCGAGTTTGGCATTGGCGCTGCCTTCGTTCGGGGCAGCAACCACTTTGGCCCGATTTCTCCCTACTGCTATCTGGCCGCCGAAGAGGGCTTCGCCAGCATGATAGGCAGCAATGCCACCACCACCATCGCGCCTTGGGGTGGTAGCGACGCACGACTGGGCAACAGCCCACTGGGCTTTGGTGCCCCCGGAGCGCACGGTGCGCACTTCATGCTTGACATGGCCATGAGCGTGGTTGCGCGCGCCAAGATTCGCAATGCGCTCAAAGCGGGCCAATCCATTCCAGAGACCTGGGCCACAGACAGTGCTGGCCGCCCCACAAATGACCCGAAGAAGGCCCTCGATGGGTTCTTGCTACCGATCGGCGGACACAAGGGGTATGGCTTGGCATTGATGGTCGATCTGTTTGCAGGTCTGCTCTCTGATGCCGCGTATCTCACGCATGTGAAATCCTGGGTCGATGCACCGGACGAGCCACAGAACCTCGGGCATTTCTTTCTGCTGATCGATACACGCCGCCTGGGGAGCTCGGCATGGCTGGCTTCTCGCATGTCGGACTTTGCTGCCATCTTGCATGGGAGTCCCTCTGTGCAAGAAGACAAACCGGTCATCGTTCCAGGCGAGATCGAGTTGCGCAACATGGCACGCCAGCGCGCAAGCGGCATCGAGATTGACGCCGCGACGATGGATCTGCTGCGTAAGCGCGCAGGACGGTAAAAGCACCTGAGGTCAAAAAGGAGACAAACATGAATGCCAACCGACGATTCCTCCTCGCTGCTGTCGCAGCGATTACCCTGTGCGGGGCAGCGCAAGCCCAAGGCTACCCGAGCAGGTCCATCCGGATGATCGTGCCATACGCCGCGGGCGGTGCAGCCGATATCACAGCGCGCGTGGTGGCCAAAGAAATGGCGCTGACGCTTGGTGTCCCCGTGGTTGTTGACAACCGTGGTGGGGCCAATGGCAACATTGGTACTGACTTGGTTGCCAAGGCCAATCCTGATGGTTATACCGTTTTGTTTGCCGCCAGCGGCCCCATCGTGGTCAACCATGCGATGTATGCCAAGCTCCCGTATGACCCGCTGAAGGACTTGCTTCCCGTATCGCAAGCCACCAGCTTCCAGTATGCGCTGGTGGTCAACGCAACTTCCCCGCTTCAGAGTCTAGATGAGCTTGTACAGAAGGCGAAAGCCAATCCCGGCATGCTGTCTTATGGGTCCAGCGGCGTCGGCGGCGGAGCACATCTGGCCGGCGCTTTGCTGGAGCGCGTGAGCAACGCACCCATGACCCACGTGCCTTACAGAGGAAATGCTCCAGCGTTGGCCGATTTGCTGGGCGGGCAATTAGGGTTCACATTTGACACCGTGGTCACAGCCGTTCCGCATATCGCCGCCGGCAACCTCCGCGCGTTTGCCGTTACCGGGCCAAGACGTTCGCCATTGCTGCCCAATGTGCCGACGATGGAGGAACTCGGCCACAGGGGTTTCGTGGTGACGCAATTCCAGGGGCTCTTCGTCCCAGCGAGAACCGATGCAGCCATCGTCGAACGCCTACATCGAGCCGCGGTCGCCGCTGTCAAGACGCCAGATACAGTAAAACGCTTGCAGACAGATGGCGGCTACGAAATCATCGGCAGTTCGCCCCAAGCCTTTGCAAAGCTCATCCAGGATGAGCACGCTGCGTACGGAAAGCTGATTCGTGAAGCCAACATCAAGGCAGATTGAGCGTGTACGTCGTTGATGTACTGGTTCAGGGGTTTCCTGGCAAGTCGGTCTGCCATGGCGGACTAGGCTGGAGCACAATCAGTCTGATACGTGGCCATGGTCGAGTTATGTTGTTGGACGTTGGCGCCTTCGGCGTGCGGCGCACGCTGAAGGAACACCTGACAAGACATGGCTTAGCTCCGGATGACGTGACCGATATCGTGCTGACCCATGCGCACTATGACCATGCGGTGAATTTCACGCTCTTTCCAAACGCCACGGTTTGGATCGGGGAGGAGGAGCTGCATTGGGCGGCCGCTCAGCCGCCAGGCTTCAACCCTCTACCCGAACTGTATGTCCGCGAGCTGCAGTCCAGTGTTCGTGTATCGCGCATACGTCATGGTGAGTCACCACTACCCGGGTGGCGCGTCTTTGCAGCCCCGGGCCACACGCCTGGCTCTCTTGTGTTTCTGTTGGAGGATGCGCAATTCCCCGTGCTGTTCACGGGTGACGCGGCCAAGAATCGTGCGGAACTGCTGGGCATGCGCGTTGATGCCAGCATGGACCACACTGCCAGCGGCGCTACGCTGCAAGTTATCTGGGATATCTGGCGGACAACACCCGACACCCTCTTGGTTCCAGGTCATGACCTGAGCATGGTGCTTGATCAGGCGGGCTGCCCGCAGTACGTCGGAGAACGGACGGCTCAGGTGGCCGCTTGGTTTGGTCAGACGCTGGTAGATGAAACAGTTATCGACTTGTGCTGCTCCGCATCGCGGGGAATTTTTCGGAATCTTGCTCCTTAGGAAGGGTAGTTTCAACATGCATATCACCAACGAGGATGTTGTCGCAGCATTCACGCCGACGGGCCATCTGCGCGCGTCCATAAACCTTGGCAACCCCATTCTCGCCGGGCGCGATGCTGCAGGCGCCCCCTGCGGAGTTTCCGTCGATTTGGCTAGGGCCTTCGGGGAACGCCTGGGAGTGGAGGTTGAGCTCGTTGTCTTCGATGCCGCAGGTAAGTCTGTCGAGGCGGTGACCAACGAAGCGGCAGACATTGGCTTCTTTGCCATCGATCCGTTGCGGGGCGAAGGGATTGCGTTCACTGCACCATATGTCTTGATCGAGGGTGCATACCTAGTTCGGCAAGATTCACCGCTGCAAAGCAATGACGAGGTAGACCGATCTGAGACTACGGTCACCGTGGGAAAAGGCAGCGCCTACGACCTATATCTGACTCGCGCACTGAAGGCCGCGCAGATCGAGCGGGCACCGACGTCACCCGCCGTTGTAGATGTGTTCGTAAAAAGCGGGCATGACGTGGCGGCCGGCGTGCGCCAGCAGCTTGAAGCCGACGCTGCCCGTTTGGGAGGCTTGCGCCTGCTGCCAGGTCGATTCATGGTGATCGAGCAAGCAATGGGACTGCCCAAGACCAGGGGCGAGACAGCGGCGGCAGCATTACGCGCTTTTGTCGAGGAAATGAAGGAAAGCGGCTTTGTCGCCGATGCGTTAACGCGACACGAGATCAAAGGCGCCTCAGTAGCTCACGCAGCCAGCCACACGAGAATCAGAGGTTAATAAGAGCCGGATCGAACTACCCAAAAAACTCAGTCCAGCATGTCGAAGCCCTGCGCTTCGACGCTGAGGAAGGCCCGCAAAAAGCCCGCCACCGCTGCGTAAAAGCGCGCCCGGGGGTGCTGTTGCAAGGCATCGCACAAAGCGGCGCCCCAAGGCTGCAAATGTGCTGCAAAGAAGGACTGCTGGCGCGCCAGGTTGGACACCGCCACGTCTTCACCCGCAATCAGAAAACGCATTACCTCGCACACGAAAGCGATGTGGTCTTCCGTCTCGGGCATGGTTTCGTCGCGCGACAGACCCAACTCGGCCAGTTCGTGGCGCAATTGGGCCAGCGGTTTTTCGTTCAAGAAGCCACTGAGGTAATGCGACCCGTAGACGTACACCTCGGGCTTGCCCACACCGCCAAACAGGGTGTGGAATTCGTCGGCCACCTGGGCGTCGGTCAGGTCGCGGGTGGTGGCCACCAATACACGCCAAGGCTCCTCCAGGAAGCCGCCAGCGGCGGGCGCTTCGGTCACCGCCACGCGCAGTTGGGCCAGCAAATCGGGCGCGGGCGGTGCGTACAGCAGGGCCGCCAGCAGGCCGTACACCTCGGCGCGGGCGGTTTCTTCGTCCAGCGCAGATCGAACAGGAATGGATGAGGTCATGGCAGTGTGGCGTTGGCGCTGTGGAGGCTCAGAGGTCGGTGATCTTGACTTCGTGGCTGGTGTGGATGTCGATGACGCGGCAGTCGCCGCACATTTTCAGCCGCTCAGACGCCGCGCCCTGGAACATGCTGTGGCCTGAGAGCCGGGCCAGCATGGACTCCACGCCCTTGAGGGTGCCGAACGGCTTGTGACAGCGGATACAGTGGTAAGGCGGTTGCTCGTTGATGACGCGGGGCTGCTTGCGCTGCGGGTCCAGCCACAGGCGGGGGTCGAGGGCCAGGGCCTTTTCGGGGCAGGTCTTGACGCACAGGCCGCACTGCACGCAGTTCTTCTCGACAAAACGCAGTTGCGGCGCCTGCGGGTTGTCCTGCAAGGCGCTGGACGGGCAGGCGCTGACACAGCTCAGGCACAGGGTGCAGGCATCGCGGTTGATCTGCAGGGAGCCCAACGGTGAGCCAGCAACGGGCAGCGCAATGGGCTGACTGGGCAAAGGTTGCGGCGCTTGCTGTGCCAGGTGGTCCAACGCCAACTCCAGCGTGGCGCGCTTGTCGGCCATCACGGCAAAGGTGCCCGCCTGGCGCGGCGCATCGGCCGCCGGCTGGCGGGCCTGGGCGTCCAACGCGGCCAGGTCGCGCGCGTCTTTGGCCTGGATCAGGCGGAAATGCTGGCCCTGGTAGCCCAGGCCGTGCAGGATGGTCTGGGCCACGTCCATTTGGGCTTGCAGGGCGGCCAGGTAATCGGGCGCCTCCTCGTTCGTCGTCAGCACCCAGACTTGGCTGGCACCATAGGCCACAGCGCTGAGCCACAGCTCCAACCCCACGCTGGCGGTGTGCCACAGCGGCACCGGGATGACGCGCGCCGGCACGCCATGCACGCTGCGGTCGAGTTGCGCAGCGCGGCCCCAGTCGTCCACCAACTGCTGGCCCTGGCCCTGGCTGTGCAGCAGCAGTGCGGCCTGGCGACCGCCGGCTTTGGCGTAGGTGTTCAGCAGGGTGCGCAGCTTGCGCCCGGTGTAGTCCGCCCCCGGGTAGGCGTAGCCCAGGGCACCGGTGGGGCACACCGTGGTGCAGGCGCCGCAACCCACGCACAGGTTGGGGTTGACGTGGATTTGCTGACGCTCCACCTGGCTGCTGATGGCCGATGCGGAACACACCTCCACGCAGGCGTTGCAGCCCACCTTTTCGTTGCGGCCGTGGGCGCAGAGCTTTTGGCGGTACTGGAAAAAGCGCGGTTTTTCAAACTCGCCCACCAGATCGCGCAGGCGCAGCAGGGCCTGCAACTGGGCGTCCACGCCGGTCTGCGGAGGGATGTGCACGTAACCCTGCGGCAGCGCGTGCTGGGTGAAGGCGGGTTGGGCGCGCAGGTCCAGCACCAGGTCAAAACGCTCGTCGTGGGCCACCGGCTCGCGCTGGAAATCGATCGCGCCCGGGGCTTCGCACACCCGCACACAATCGCGATGGCTGCGGCAGGCGGACAGGTCGATCTGGTAGTCCAGGCCAATGGCGCCTTCCGGGCAGGCCGCCACGCACGCGTTGCAGCGGGTGCACAGGTCCAGCGCGATGGGGTTGTTTTCGCTCCAGCGCACTTGGAAGGCGCCCAGCCAGCCGGTGATCTGGTTCAACTCGCCGGCCAGCACGGGGTAGCGGCGCGCTTGGCTGCCCGCACCACCGGTGGCCCAGAGGGTGATGTCGAGCACATCGTCCAGCCGCGCGGCCAGGGCTTCGGCCTGCTCCAGTGCGCCAATGATGAGCAAGCGCCCGGCGCTTTTGTAAGTGACGGTGGGTACCGGGTCTGGGTCGGGCAGGCGCGCGGCCGCCAACAAAGCGGCCATTTTGGGGGTGGCCTGGGCGCCCTCGCGGCCCCAGCCGCCCGTTTCGCGCAGGTTCACGAAGCGGATCGGGCGCACGTCTTGCGACACGGCGCCTTCGGTCTGGTCAGAGAGCTGGGTGAACAGGCGCTGCTCCTGGGTGCAGGCCACGGTCAGGGGTTCATCAGACCGGGTGGCGCGCTGGAAAGCCGGTGCTTCGCGGCGGCACAGGGTGGTGTGCACCGGCAAGGGGCCTTCGCCCAACGCTTGGCCCAGGGCCTCGCCGTCCAGCGGCATGGTGCGGTTGCAATTGCAAATGAGCGTGGTCATGGCTGGGTGGGCGGTGGTGGTTCGATGTCCGTGGACTTGGGGGTGTCAGCGTTCGGATCGGTCGCATCAGTCGTTGGGGGCGAATCGATCGGTGAAGCCGCCGCATCGGTACCGACGGCAGCGGGCGCGGCCGTTGGCTCAGGTGGTTCGTCAAAAAGGCCCAACGAACGGGCACTGACCAGTTGGCGCGCCAGACTGGCGGGCAAAGGGTCTGGCTTCGAGTAGTCGTCGATGTAAATGTCCAACCCGTCCATCACGTTGAACTTGGGGTCGGCAAACAGCTTCTTGAACGCGGCATTGCGCACCTCCGGCGCCACTTCGCGGGCCACGAAGGGGGAGAAATCGGCGTCGGGCGTGAGTTGGCGCACGTCGTCCAGCGTCAAAGGCGGCGGCTCGGGGGCGGCCGGAGAACTGGCTGGTGCCAGGGGTTGGGCCGTGATGCCGGCAGGTGCAGGCTCGGCCCGTGGCGCCGCCCCCACTGCAGGCGCAACGACCGTGGGCGGAGTGACCGCCTGACGGTTCAGGGTGCCAGCCGGCGCGGGCGCTTCGGCTGGCACTGCAGTGCCGCTGCGCACTTCCGATTTGCGCCGCGACCACCGGCTGAAGAAACCGCCCTCGTCGCTGCTCATGATCGGTCTCGGCCAGGACCGCGGCGCTCGCCGGTGCTGATGGAGGCGGGTTGACCGAAGCGATCGGTCAAGGGCTGAAAACTGTCCGGGCGCTTGCGGCGTTTGGGCTCAGGCTGATAGTGGGCATTCACAAACTCGGCCAACCAGGCCACCACCACCGGTGGGGCAGGCATCTGGTCCACCCGCTCCTGGGCATCCAGCCAACGTCCGGCATCGTGGTAGCTCAGCGTGACCACCTGGGGCTCGGGCAAGGCATCATCGGCACCGCCTTCGGGCAAGCGCCACATCACCCAAAAGCAGGGCTGGGGCGAGTTCAGATTGAGGAAGTAGCCTTCAGCATCGTCGCGGTACAGCGTGACGGGGAAATGGGGAAACAACCAGTGCGCCGCCGCTTCAGTGGCCGCAGGCTCGTCAACGGCAGGGGCATCCAGCTCGATCGGAATGGCCGAAGATGGATCTCCCGGGGTGGTGGCCAGAGGCGGCAGCGGTGGGAGTTGCTCTTGCGGCACCACGTCGGCGAGCAGCCAGCGCCAGCTTTGCCAGCGGCTCATCGGCCCGACCACCTTTTCGCGGCGCATGACCACACCGACCGCCAACGTGGGGCGCTCGGCGCGGGGTGTCTCCTGTAGGGCGTCCATACCGCGTGAACTTTACGGCATACGCCGCGACAAACTGTCGCTGCGCGAGACGCCCGCCGCGTTTCAAGGGATATCCCTGATGCTCAATACGTCTCCAGGTGCAACCGCCCTTGTTTCTTCAACTCGGCGCCGATCGCATCCCAATCCAGCCCAGCCGCCTGGGCCGCGTCACGCAGGGCCATCACCACGCCCTCTTCCATGCTCTTCAAGCCGCAAACGTAGAAGTAGGCGTTCGGGTCTTGCAGCAGCGCCACCAGATCGGCCGCGCGCTCGCGCATCGCATCCTGCACGTAGCGTTTGGGCTGGCCCGGCACCCGGCTGAACGCGAAGTTTGTGTCGATGAAGTCCTTGGGCAACTTCTGCAGCGGGCCAAAGTACGGCAGTTCCTGCGGCGTGCGGGCGCCGAAGAACAGCATCAGCTTGCCGCCCTCGAACTTGCCACTGGCGCGCAGCCGGCGGCGCCACTCGGTCATGGCGCGCATGGGGGCGCTGCCGGTGCCGGTGCAGATCATCACAATGCTGCTCTTGGGGTGGTTCGGCATCAGGAAGCTGGCGCCGAACGGGCCAATCACTTCCACCTTGTTGCCCACCTGCAGGTCGCACATGTAATTGGAGCCGACGCCACGCACGGGTTGGCCATCGTGGTCTTCCAGCACCCGCTTGATGGTCAGCGACAGGTTGTTGTAACCCGGCCGCTCGCCATTGCGCGGGCTGGCAATGGAATACTGGCGCGCGTGGTGCGGCTTGCCGCGCTCGTCCAGCCCGGGCGGCACGATGCCGATGGACTGCCCCTCCAGCACTGGGAAAGGCATGGCGCCAAAGTCCAGCACGATGTGGTGCGTGTCGTACTCGGTGCCCACCTCGGTGACGCGAACGTTCCCGGTGACGGTGGCGGTGACGGTCTTTTCGGCCGCTTTGGGACCGTACAGGTTGGTGTACGGGTGCGCGGCCGACCACGGCGCCACGGTGGCCCCGTAGGCGCCGCTGTTGAAAGCCGCACCCTGCGCCACCGACCCGACCGAAGCCGCCGACGATTCGGCCGCCGACCGCACCAAGGCCTCGGCCTCATCGGCGGCGGCCTGCACCGCGTCGGCACTGCCGCCGAGCGCAGCCAGCTCGTCCTGGCTCAATTCAGCCGGCAACTCGTCCCACGACAACTGTTCCTCGATGCTGTAGGCCTTGACCTTGGGCATCATGCGCCAGTTGTCGATGGACCCCGTGGGGCACGGCGAAATACAATCCATGCACAGGTTGCAGATGTCCGCCTTGACCACGTAGTTGCGCGAGTCGTGGGTGATCGCCCCCACCGGGCAGATGGCTTCGCAAGTGTTGCAGCGGATGCAAATCTCGGGGTCGATGACGTGCTGCTTGATGAGGGTCGATTCGGTGGTCATGGCATCAATTAAAGCGCACGTATTCGAAGTTCACCGGCTGGCGGTTGATGCCCATGACCGGCGGCGCGATCCAGTTGGCGAACTTGCCCGGCTCGACCACGCGGCCCATCAGGCTGGCCACGTAAGCGCGGTCCTGCTCGCTCGGCAGCCACTCGGCCTGCTTGGCACTCCACTCGGCGTCGCTCACCACACGGCCGTCCGGGCTCACCTTCACGCCAGCCAGCGTGCCGATGTTGCGGTGGAACGCCTTGTGCGGCACCTTCAGGCGGAAGTCGATACCGGCCTTTTCGATCAGGCGGTTCCAGCGGTCCACACCGGCCTTGGAGTCGGTGATGTAGTCGTCGCGCAGCACTTCGTTGAGCGCGTTGAGCATCGGCACTTCCTTCTCGACCAGGGCGCCGTTCTCGACCGCCAGGATTTTGTAGCTGTTGCCCTTGAGCACGTGGTCGTCGGTGCGCTTGCCTTCTTCGTAACGGCCTTTCAAGCCCGACGAGTAGAAGGTGGCAGCGTTGGACGACTGGTCGGCACCGAACAGGTCGATCGTCACCGAGAAGTGGAAGTTCAGGTAGCGCTGGATGGTCGGCAGGTCGATCACACCGGCGGCGCGCAGCTTGGCCGGGTCGTCGGTCTTGAGCTCGTTCATCACCTGGCAGGTGC
>CAZGDZ010000010.1:0-17464 GCA_964524855.1 uncultured Macromonas sp. | reverse complement strand
GGGCCGCACGGTGGACTTCAAGAACGCAGTGATCGTGATGACGAGCAACATCGGTTCGCACCTGATCCAGGCCATGGTGGGCCAGGACGCCGAGGACATCAAGGATGCGGTGTGGGGTGAGTTGAAGCAGCACTTCCGGCCCGAGTTTCTCAACCGCATCGACGAAACCGTGGTATTCCACGGCCTGAACGCCGAGCACATCGCCAACATCGCCAAGATCCAGCTCAAGGTGCTGACCGAGCGTTTGGCCAAAATGGACCTGACGCTGAACGTGAGCGAGGCCGCGCTGGCCGAGCTGGCCAAGGTGGGGTTCGATCCGGTGTTTGGCGCTCGGCCGCTGAAGCGCGCCATTCAACAGCGCATCGAAAACCCGTTGTCCAAGCTGTTGCTAGAGGGCAAATTCCCGCCCAAGAGCGAAATTCCAGTCGGGGTGGACCCGATCAATGCGCCGGGGCAGTTCCAATTCGAACGCGTGGTGCATTGATCCACGACACGCCCAACAAAAAAACGAGCCGCGAGGCTCGTTTTTTTTTGACTGACGCCAGATGGCGCCAGAGCTTACTGAACCTTGGCTTTGCTGCGCAGGCCTTCTTGGAATTCCACCAGCTTCTGCTGCTGCAGCTGCTGCACGATTTGCGGCTTGAGTTCGTCCACAGACGGCAATTCGGCCTGGCGAATGTCGTCCACGCGGATGATGTGCCAGCCGAACTGGGTTTGAACCGGCGTTTCGGTGATCTGACCCTTGCCGAGCTTGATCATGGCTTGCGAGAACTCGGGCACGAAGGTGTTGGCGGTCGCCCAGTCCAGGTCGCCACCGTTGGCGCCAGAGCCCGGGTCTTTGGACAGCTTTTTCGCCAGTTCTTCGAACTTCGCGCCCTTTTTCAGGTTGGCCACCACGTCTTTGGCTTGAGCCTCGGTTTCCACGAGGATGTGGCGGGTACGGAATTCCTGGCCAGCGTTGGCGCTGGCGAATTTGTCGTACTCGGCCTTGACTTCAGCGTCAGAGACCGTGTTCTTTTTCTCGAAGTCCGCAAACAATTCGCGAATCAGAATGGTCTGAGCGGCCAGTTCCACCTGTTGGCGGTAGCCTGCCGAAGCCTTCAGGCCGCGGCGTTCCGCTTCCTGGGCAAAGATTTCGCGCATGATCAGCTCTTCGCGGATTTGCGCTTTCACTTCGTCGTCCACCGGGCGGCCCGAGCGCTCGACCTGCTGGGCCAGCGCCGTAACGCGAGCCGACGGGATGGGCTTGCCGTTGACGATGGCCAGGTTCTGGGCGGCCGCAGGCAGAGCGAAAGCAGCCGCAACGGCAGCGGCAATGAGGAGGTGTTTCATGGGAGTCGGTTCAGGAACAGAAAGGTCAGCGTTGAATGTCGATGGCCAGCGCGTGCAGCCCTGCATCGATGAACGGTTGGAGTGCATCATACACAAGCCGATGGGCGGCCACTCGACTCATGCCCTGAAAGCAGGGCCCGCCAATGCGAACCCTGAAATGGGTGCCGTAGCCCAGTCCGTTCGCACCACTGTGTCCGGCGTGGGCGGCGCTTTCGTCCAGCACCTCCAGCACGGAGGGGTGCAACGTGGTCTGCAGCCGGGCGGTCAGCGCTTCGGCGGTGGGGACTGCGGTCATGCGTGGGTGTCCTTCGCCTCATCCTTGAGATGTCGGGCCACGTACAGCCCCTGGCCCACAATGAACGCTACCGGGAACGCGTAGCCCCACAACTTGAAATTGACCCATGCTTCGGTGGTGAAGTAGGCGGCCACATAGCCATTGATGGTGGCCATGAACAGAAAATATGCCACCCACGCCACGGTCAAGCGCGCCCAGATGGCGTCGGGCAACTTCAATTGGCTGCCCAGCAACATTTGCAGGAAATTCTTCTTCCACACCCACAGCGCAGCGGACAGCACGATGGCCATGCTCGCGTACAACACCGTCGGCTTCCACTTGATGAAACGCTCGTCCTGCAGGAACAGGGTCAGTGCGCCAAACACAAGGACCAGCGCCAAGGTGACCTTTTGCAGCGTCTGCAGCCGCCGGTCAATGCCATAGATGATGGCGGTCTGCACCACGGTGGCGGCCATCAGCACGCCGGTGGCCACGTAAATGTCGTGCAGCTTGTAGCCCACCACGAACAACGCGATGGGGAAAAAATCGATCAAAAAACGCATGGGGAGTGATTATCGGCGCTGCAGCTCAAGGGCGGCGGAATTCATGCAGTAACGCAGACCGGTGGGGGCGGGGCCGTCCTCAAACACGTGGCCGAGGTGGGCACCGCATTGGCTGCACACGGTTTCGGTACGTACCATGCCGTGGCTGCGGTCCACGATTTCGCTGATGGCTCCGGGGACCGCGCGCCAGAAACTGGGCCAGCCGCAGCCAGCGTCGAACTTGGAGCCGCTGTCAAACAGGTGGTTGCCGCAACAGATGCAGTGGTAGCTGCCATCTGCCCACACCTGCTCGTACTTGCCGGTGTAAGGGCGCTCGGTGCGGGCGTGGCGGGTGACTTCGTAGGCCAACGGCTCGGCGTCTTTCGCGTCGAGGATTGCTTGCCATTCGGCATCGGTTTTTTGCAAGGGGGGCGTCATGGTGTGCAACGGGTATGGAGGTTCAGATCATTCCACGTCCGCCGTGTTCCCGTCGGGGGCAGGCACCGATCCCACGGGGCGCAGCAGGGCTTCTAGGGCTGCCTGGTCCAGGATGCTCACCCGGCCGAACGCCAGCGACACCCAGCCCTGTGCCTCGAATTGTTTGAGTACCCGGTTGATGGTTTGCCGCGACAGCCCGGCGAGCTGGCCCAGGTCTTCCTGGGAGAGTTTGATTTTTTGCATGCCCTCCCAAAACAGGTGGCTCAGGTACTGGGCCACCCTTTCCTCGGGGGTACGCAGCCGGCCCGATTCGATCACCGACATGGCTTGGCCGAGCCGCAGGTTCAGCCGCTCGATGAGGTAGTGGTTGAATGGCAGGTGTTGGCGGTACAGCTCGCGAAAATGCGCCAGCGGCATGCCGATGAGGGTGGTGTCGCGCAGCGCGACCACGTCGTAACGCCAGGTATCTTCGCGCAGCACGGTGCCTTCGCCAAACCACTCGCCCGCAGACACCCCCAGAAAGGCGGATACTTTGCCGTCAGGGCCGATGGTCTGGAGCTTGACCATGCCGGCCAGCACGCCATACCAGCCGTCCACCGCTTCGCCGCGGTGCAGCAAAATCTCGCCTTTGGCGGCCTTGCGCAGCGTCATGGCCCCAGAATGTCGTCTTTCTGGCGCGGGCCGAGGCGGTCGAACCAGGCCTGGCCGTACAGAAAAACACTGGCGGGGGTGCGCGTGTTCAAGGGCATGGTCACAATTATCGCCTTGGCCAGGAAAGTTGCCGGATGGAGTTTTGGATTGTTTCGCTGCTCAATGGGTTGAGCTACGGTTTGCTGCTGTTCATGCTGAGTGCGGGGCTGACCCTGATTTTCAGCATGATGGGCGTGCTGAACTTTGCCCACGCGAGTTTTTATATGTTGGGGGCTTACCTGGGGTATGCCCTGGCGCAGCGTTGGGGCTTTGGTTGGGCCTTGCTGGGGGCACCGGTGCTGGTGGGGCTGATGGGTGCAGGGTTTGAGAAGTGGTGCCTGCGCCGTGTCCACCCCTTGGGGCATGTACCGGAATTGCTGGTGACGTTCGCGCTGTCGTACGTGGTGCTGGAGTTGGTGCAATTGGCCTGGGGCCGTACCCCGGTGGACTTTCAGCCGCACGCCTGGCTGCAGGGCCCGGCTTTCACCTTGCTTCACCATGCCGATGGCAGCCTGGGCGTGGCGTGGGGGCGCACCTCGGCGGAGTGCGCGGACGCCGCGTTGGTCTGCACCCCGTTTCCAGCCACGCGGGCGTTCATGATGGTGCTGGCGCTGGGTGTGTTTGGCAGCCTGTGGTTGTTGCTCACGCGCACCCGAGTGGGCCTGGTGATCCAGGCTGCGCTGACCCACCCCGACATGGTGGGCTGCCTGGGCCACAACGTGCCCCGCATTTACATGTGGGTGTTTGGTGTGGGGACTGGGTTGGCGGGCCTGGCGGGGGTAGTGGGCGGCAGCACCTTTGTGACCGAACCCCACATGGCTGCTACCCTGGGCGCATTGACTTTTGTGGTGGTGGTGGTGGGCGGCCTGGGATCACTGTCCGGCGCTCTGCTGGCATCGCTGCTGATCGGCTTGATGCAAACCCTGGCGATTTCGATGGATCAGTCTTTCGCCGGTTTGCTGGGTGTGGCAGCGGACAGCGTTTGGGGTCGGCTGACCTTGTCTCAGGTGGCGCCGGTGCTGCCCTACCTGTTGCTGGTGGTGGTGCTGGTACTGCGCCCACGCGGGTTGCTGGGCAGTCGCGAAACATGAGGGCGCGTCACACCACCTGGGCATGGCTGGGTTTTGCGCTGCTGCTGGTCCTCGCGCCCAGCCTGTGGCCCGGCAGTCAGGGTACGGGGCTGATGGCGCAAATGGGCATCGCCATCGTGGCCTGCCTGTCGTACAACATGCTGTTCGGGCAGGGCGGTATGTTGAGCTTTGGCCATGCGGTGTACACTGGCCTGGGGGCTTACGCGGCCATTCATGCTTTGCTGCAGGCGGCGCAAGGCGGTTGGGCGGTGCCGGTGTCGCTGATTCCGCTGGTGGGCGGGCTGGCAGGCATGGCGTTTGCGGCCTTGTTTGGCTACGTCACCACCCGCAAGGCGGGCACCCCGTTTGCCATGATCACCCTGGGCCTGGGCGAGTTGGTGTTTGCCGGTGCCTTGATGTTGCCGCATTGGTCGGGCGGCGAGGCTGGTGTGTCGGCCGACCGGGTGGTGGGGCCTGCAGTGCTGGGCATCAGCTACGGCCCGGGCCTGCAGGTGTACTACCTGATCGCGGTGTACACCTTCATATGCACAGCGCTGATGTACGCCTTCACGCAGACGCCGCTGGGGCGCCTGCTCAACGCGGTGCGCGACAACCCGGAGCGGGTCGAGTTCATCGGTTACGACACCCGAACCGTGCGCTATCTGACGTTTGTGGTGGCAGGTTTCTTTGCGGGGGTGTCGGGCGGGTTGGCCGCGCTGTGGTTCGAGATCGTCACCACCGAAGTGCTGGGGCCGGTGCGGTCGGGCGCCTACCTGCTGTTCACCTTTCTGGGGGGGGCGGGGTTTTTCATCGGGCCGATTTTGGGCGGAGTGCTCATGGTGTTGTCGTTCGTGTGGCTGGCCAAAATCACCCAGGCATGGCTGCTCTACCTGGGGGTGGTTTTCTTGTTCATGGTGATGTACGCACCCGGTGGATTGGCAGGTAGCCTGGCGGCGCTGTGGCGTGCTTGCCGTGGGGCAGATGCGGCGCTACCGGGGCGGCGTTGGAGTGGGGCGCCGCTGGTGCCCTGGGTGGCGCTGTTGGCCACTGCCGCCGTGGGCTTGATGGGTGTAGCAGCGATGGTGGAAATGCTCTACCACCTGCAGTGGCAATCGGCCTTGGGCGATGAAGTGGCTTTTTTGGGCTTGAGCTTGCGCCCGAATGCCGCGTCGCACTGGTTGGGTGCCGCATGGGTGATGCTGACGGGCTGGGGCTTGTTTGAACTCGCGCGGCGGCAGTGGTTGCGCGACCTTGCGCCACGGGAGCACCCATGAGCATGCCTGCGGTGTTGGATTTGCGCGGCGTGCACAAGCGGTTTGGCTCAACGGCCGTGATTCGGGGTGTGGACCTGGCAGTTGCCCCCGGTGAGCGCCTGGCCATCATCGGGCCCAACGGTGCGGGCAAGTCCACCTTGTTTCACCTCATCAGCGGGCGCTTGCGGCCCAGTGAGGGCAGTATCTGGCTGCGCGACTGCCGGATTGATGGCCGACCGCCCCACCAGATTTACCGACAAGGTTTGGCGCGCAGCTTTCAGGTCACCAATATATTCCCCAAGCTCAGCGTGTTCGACAACCTGCGTTGTGCGGTGATGTGGCACCTGGGTTACCGCTACACCTTCTGGCGGTGGCTGGACGGCCTGCGCGATGTGCGAGAACGGACCGAGCAAGTGATGGAGCGCTTGCAGTTGGCGCAACGGCGCGATGTGCTGGCCATGCACCTCACCTATGCTGAGCAACGTGCGCTGGAACTGGGTATCACCATCGCGGGGGACGCCGATGTGGTGTTGCTGGACGAGCCCACCGCCGGCATGAGCCAGAGCGAGACCTGCCAAGCGGTGGACTTGATCCGCGAGGTGACCGTGGGCAAGACCCTGTTGGTGGTGGAGCACGACATGAACGTGGTGTTTGAATTGGCTGATCGCATCGCGGTGCTGGTGTACGGCGAACTGGTGGCGTTGGGCACGCCGTCCGAAATCCGAGCCAATGCCCGCGTGCAGGAAGCCTATTTGGGCCTGGCCACGCCAGGGCAGGATTGACCATGCTTGAGGTAGAAGAACTTCACGCCTACTACGGAAACAGCCACGTGCTGCACGGGGTGTCTTTCACCGTGGCGGCGGGCGAAATCGTCGCGCTGCTCGGCCGCAACGGGGCGGGGCGCTCAACCACTGCCAAGGCAATCATGGGGTTGGTCAAGGCGCATGGACGGGTGGATTGGCGCGGGTGTGCCTTGGGTACGCTGGCGCCGTTTGAGCGTGCGCGCCTGGGGCTGGGCTATGTGCCGGAGAACCGGGACGTGTTTCCCCGCCTGACGGTGGAACAAAACCTGTTGTTGGGGCGCAAGCCGGGGGCGAAGGCTGCAGGCTGGTGTGTGGACGACATGTACGCCTTGTTTCCTCCGCTGTGGGCCCGCCGTCAGGTGTTGGCGGGTGCGCTCTCGGGTGGCGAGCAGCAAATGCTGACGCTGTGCCGCACGCTGATGGGCAACCCGGGGTTGCTGATCATCGATGAGCCGACCGAAGGGCTGGCGCCCCAAGTGGTGCAGCAGGTGGCACAGTGCCTGCAGACGCTGCGGCAACGCGGTTTGTCGGTGTTGCTGGTGGAGCAGAAGCTTGCGATTGCGCTGGAGGTGTCTGACCGCGCCTTGGTGATGGGCCACGGCCGGGTCGTGTTCGACGACACGCCCGCTGCGCTGGCGCAGGATGCCGCCGTGCGCCGGGAATGGCTGGAGGTCTGAGGCGCCGCTATCATGCCGACAGACCCATCACAAGGCCCGCGGGGGCCGCAGGAGACGAAACGCATGGCACGCACGGTTCAACAGTTGTTCGATTTGACGGGGCGGGTGGCCCTGGTGACGGGCGGTTCCCGGGGCTTGGGGCTGCAAATGGCCTATGCGCTGGGCGAGGCCGGTGCCAAGGTGATGATCTCAGCCCGCAAGGCCGACGAGCTGGAGGTGGCGGTGCAGGATTTGCAGGCCGCGGGCATTGATGCCCGCTGGGTGGCTGCCGATTGCGCGCGGGAAGACGACATTCGCCGTCTGGGCAGCGAAACCTTGCAGCGCATGGGCGATGTGGACATCCTTGTCAATAACGCGGGCGCAGCCTGGGGCGCACCGGCCGAAGACCATCCGGTCGATGCCTGGGACAAGGTGATGAACCTGAACGTGCGGGGCTATTTCATCCTGAGCCAGTACCTGGCCAAGCACAGCATGATTTCGCGCCAAAGGGGGGCCATCGTCAACATCGCCTCCATTGCTGGCTTGGGTGGCAACCCGGCGGGCATGAACACCATCGCCTACAACACGTCCAAGGGCGCGGTCATCAACTTCACCCGCGCGCTGGCGGCGGAGTGGGGGCGCCACGGCATTCGTGTGAACGCGATTTGTCCGGGGTTTTTCCCCAGCAAAATGACGCGTGGCACCTTGGAAGCCGTGGGCGCCGATGAGCTGGCCGGCCACGCACCGTTGCGTCGGCTGGGCGATGACGAGGATTTGAAGGGCATCACCCTGCTGTACGCGAGCGACGCGGGCAAGCACATCACCGGCCAATGGTTGGCTGTGGACGGCGGTGTGAGCATCATCACCGGAGGTTGAGTGGAGTTTCAGGTACGCATTCCGTTTGTCGAGTTGCTGGGTTTTCGGCTGCAGCGCTGGGAGGGTGGGCAGGCCGAAATCCACTTCGAACCCCAGCCGGTGCACCACAACTCGTTCGATGTGGTGCATGGCGGCGCCAGCATGACCCTGCTGGACGTGGTGATGGCCCATGCGGCCCGCAGCGTGCAGCAAGACATGGGCGCGGTCACCATCGAGATGAAAACGTCTTTCATGCGCGCGGCCCTGGGGCCGCTGGTGGCCCATGGGCAGCTGCTGCACCGCACCGCGACGATGGCGTTCACCGAAGGCCGCGTGCTGGACGCGCAAGGGCGTCTGTGCGCCCACGCCACGGGCACCTTCAAGTACGTGCCTCGCCTGCCGGTGGCCGGGCGTGGGGTGACGCCGTTGCAGGTGATTCGGACTGACTGAGATGTGGGCCTGTCCTCAGCCCAAAGCCGTGAACAACTTGGGCACGTCCAGCACGCCGATCAACGCCTGACCACCACCGGCGCGTGCGAAGTGCTGGATGAAGCGCCCCATGGGATGCTGGCCAAAAGGGGAGTCAATCAGGTCTGCCGCCCCAAACTCAGGCACGCTGTGCACGTCATCGACCAAAATGCCCAGGGTGTGCCGGTCGTGTCTCAGCAACACGACTTGTTGATCTGCCGTGACCCGCTCGGCGGGCGTTTGCAGCAGTGCCGACAGGCTGTGGACCCAGACGAAGTGCTGTACCGTGCTGTCCTTGCGGGGTGACATCAAGCCCACCCGGGAGGCTTGGTCGCTGCGCGGGGCGGCATTCAAGCCTTGGGTGGACAGCGCCTCCAGGGCATGCACCGCCGGCACGGCCAGCAGTTGTGCACCGATGCGAAACACTGCGAATTCATCGCGGGGGCCGGATGTGCCGCCGTTGGCCGTGGCGGTGGCATGAAAGTCGAGCCCGTGGTGACCTTGTCGGCCGGTGTCGACCACCGCGCCCAAAGGCGACCAGACCCACGCCATCACATCGGCTGCATACCCGTCGCTGACCTTGAACTCACGGTACCCCTGGGTGACCGCATAGCCCAAGGCAGCGTACTGTTGGTGCAATTCCACAATGCGAGCACCGGGTCGTCGCTGGGGGTTGGGCCCTGCGCCTTGTGGCGCGGGCCACATTGAACCCACGGGAAAGGCGGCATCGGTGCTGGCCACGATGCGCCCCGACGGTTCCGTGAAGTAAGCGTGGGCACCGGGACAGGAGGCCAGAACACCCCCCAACATGGCCGCAAACTCATCACCTGCGTTGAACGTGATCCCGATGCCACCGATGATCTGCTCTGGTGCGTCCAGGGCGCGGACGGCCGCATGGTAGGTGTAGGTGGGGCTGCCGGGCGACAGGTTGGAGCATTCAAACGGCGACACATGGTAGTGCTGCTCCTGCGACAGCCGAAGGACCGCCTGCAGCGTTTGCTCGTCAATGGTGGTGCCCCGTGCCGATGGCAGGCCTGGCATCGCCGATTCGGCCACGATGCGACCGTTCCGGTCATAGACGACCAGACGCAGGTACACGGTGTAGAGCGAGTGGATGTAAGCGAGGATGCGGTTCATCTCGTCGGTGGCTGCCCGATCGCTCGGGTCGGCCGCCAGCAGATGGCGAAAGGCCGGCGTCATGGTCCACCAGCGGCAATCGTTGGCCCGCTCGTACAGGTTGCGGTCCAGCAGGTCCACCAACAGCCCGGCCACACTTTGCGCTTGTTGCAAGCGGGAGTGCAGCACCGTCTGGTACAGGTCGTGAATGGCCTGGGTGAACAGCACGTTGCTGCGGGCGCCGGTTTCACTGACCTGATCGAGCACCGTTTTGAGTTTGTGCAGTTCGGCCCGGCGCCCGGCCGTGACCACCTGACCATTCCAGACCACTCGGCGGATGTTGTCTGTGGCGACGATCACCTCGTGCAAAGGCGGGCTGAAGTGGCGTGCATGGGTCAGCAGGCCTTGCAGCACGTCGGGTGCCAGGGCATCCAGCACAGTCTCGCCCCCCCTCTTGAAAGCAAGATCCACCGGTACCATGACTTGCCCGCGCCAGCCGTTGGGGCCACCGTAGCCTTGGTAGCCTTCGGTCAACCGCGTTCCCACCAGGTATTCCCGGCCCGCGTACAGCAACGCAGAGCTCAGCCCGGCATCGTTCATGGGCACGGTGGCTCCCCGGGGTATCCAGTGTTCATCCGCGCTCGCCAGCACGTGGCCCTGTTCGTCCAGGAGCAGCATGATGCTTCGCCCGGATGGGTCTTGGTGAGTGCGAAAGATGCCTGACATTTCGGCATCGAAGTCGAACACCAGGCACAACACGCCCACGGGCGCGCCGTTGTGTGGATGAAGCATGCGGCGGGCGTACAGCAAACTCGGCCCGCCGCCGGGGTGCAGGTCGGTTATGCCAAAGTTTTCAACGTAGGTGTCCGCCGCCAGGGCCTGGGCGATGATGGGGTCTGTGGAGCCTTCGGTGGCAAATGCCGGATCGGTCTGGACGAGGACGTTGCCTTGCGCGTCCACCAGCAGGATGTCGGTGTAAACGGTGTACTTGTTCCGGTACGACCGCAGCCGTGCACGCACGGCATCCACTTCGCCGCCCAAGCCCGCCACGAAGTCGCACAACACCCGGTCGGTGGCGAGAAAGCCGACGTCGGCCGTGCGCTCATACAGGTTGCGCACGATGATGTCGATCACGTATTGCGCCTGGGTGCCCATGCCGCCCAGCACGTTGGCCACCTTTTCGCCCACCAGGCTGGCCACCATTTCGTGTTCCAGTTGTTGAAAACTCTCCCGGGTGGCCGCCATGTTGGGCAGGATGGCCTGAGCTTCATCGGGGCAGTTCATCTTGGCCGACGATTCCACCATGCGCCACAACAAGCTGAGTTCGTGCAGGGACCGTTCGCAGTTCTGCACATCGCGCATGTAGGGCAGGTAGGTGTCGGTGGACCACGACGGCGAACGGGTCTTTGAGCTGTTTGGAGGCATGGGTGTACCCAAGCAAATGGCGTGCCGTGGTGTGGCAAACTCGCCGCTCTTGTCAATTGGGTGCCCGGCGAGAGGGTGCCCCGGATCTCATGCACCACATCACTGCCCAGATTGCCCAGGAACTGAAGGTTCATCCCCGCCAGGTGGCGGCCGCTGTCGCCCTGCTGGACGGCGGCGCAACCGTCCCGTTTATTGCCCGCTACCGCAAGGAAGCGACCGAAGGCCTTGATGACATCCAACTGCGAGAGCTGGAACAACGCCTGGGCTACCTGCGCGAGCTGGAAGACCGCCGTGCCGCTGTGCTCAAGAGCATTGAAGAGCAGGGCAAGCTGACCCCGGAGCTGCGTGCAGCCATCGAGGCGGTGCCCACCAAGCAGGAACTGGAAGACCTGTACCTGCCCTACAAGCCCAAGCGCCGCACCAAAGGCATGATCGCGCGGGAAAACGGTATCGAGCCGTTGGCCGACCTGTTGTTTGCCGAGCCCGCCCGCGTGCCTGCCGACGAGGCCCAGGCCTATGTGAAGACTGAAAAGGGCGAGGACGGCAGCGACTTCACCACCGTGGCCTCCGTGCTGGACGGCGTGCGCGACATCCTGAGCGAGCGCTGGGCCGAGGATGCCGCGCTGGTTCAGACGCTGCGCGAATGGCTGTGGCAGGAAGGCTTGCTGCAAAGCAAAAAGGTGGACGGCAAGGACGAACACCACCCGGACAACGCCAAGTTCCGCGATTACTTCGACTACGACGAACCCATTGGTCGTGTGCCCTCGCACCGCGCCCTGGCCGTGTTCCGTGGCCGAGCGCTCGAAATCCTGGACGCCAAGCTGGTGGTGCCCGAGCCGGAATTGCCCGAAAGCGCAAAAGCCTGTGCCAAGCCTGCCGCCGTGCCCTCGCTGGCCGAAGGCCGCATTGCCCGCCACCTGGGCTGGAGCCACCAGGCCCGCCCGGCGGACGACCTCATCCGCAAATGCGTGGGCTGGACGTGGCGCGTCAAGCTCAGCCTGTCCACCGAGCGCGACCTGTTCGCCCGCCTGCGCGAAGAGGCAGAAAAAGTCGCCATCAAGGTGTTCGCCGACAACCTGCGCGATCTGCTGCTGGCCGCGCCCGCAGGCCCGAAGGCCGTGATGGGTCTGGACCCAGGTATCCGCACGGGCGTGAAGGTGGCCGTGGTGGACCAGACCGGCAAGCTGGTGGATACCGCCACCGTCTATCCGCACGAGCCTCGCCGCGACTGGGAAGGTTCCATCGCCACGCTCGGCGCGCTGTGCCTCAAGCATGGCGTGCAGCTCATCGCCATCGGCAACGGCACCGCCAGCCGCGAAACCGACAAGCTCGCCGCTGACCTGATAAAACGCCTGGCCGAACGGGGTGCCGAGCAGCCGCAGAAGGTCGTCGTCAGCGAGGCGGGTGCCTCCGTCTATTCCGCCAGCGAATACGCTTCGCAGGAAATGGACGTGGACGTGAGCCTGCGCGGCGCAGCCAGCATTGCCCGCCGCCTGCAGGACCCGTTGGCCGAACTGGTGAAGATCGAACCCAAGAGCATAGGCGTGGGGCAGTACCAGCACGACGTGAACCAGAGCGAGCTGGCCCGCACGCTGGACGCGGTGGTGGAAGACTGTGTGAACGCCGTGGGCGTGGACCTGAACACCGCCAGTGCGCCGCTGCTGGCCCGCGTTTCCGGGCTGTCGGGCACGGTGGCCAAGTCGGTGGTGCGCTGGCGCGACAGCCATGGCGCTTTCAAAAGCCGCGCCGACCTGCTCAAAGTGTCCGGCCTAGGAGAGAAAACCTTCGAGCAGAGCGCCGGTTTCCTGCGCATACGCGGTGGTAGCCAGCCGCTGGACATGACTGGCGTGCACCCGGAAACGTACGCGGTGGTGGAGCGCATTCTGCAGCGCACCGGCAAGCCGGTGCAGGACCTCATGGGCCGCACCGACCTCATCAAGACGCTCAAGCCCGAATGGTTTGCCGACCAGAAGTTCGGCATCGTCACCGTGACAGACATCCTGCAGGAGCTGGAAAAACCCGGCCGCGACCCACGCCCCGATTTCCGCGTGGCGCGCTTCAACGAAGGGGTGGAAGACATCCGCGACCTGCAGCCCGGCATGCTGCTGGAAGGCACCGTGAGCAACGTGGCGCAGTTCGGGGCCTTTGTGGACCTGGGGGTGCACCAGGACGGGCTGGTGCACGTGAGCCAGCTGAGTCACCGCTTTGTGACCGACGCCCGCGAGGTGGTGAAGACCGGCGACATTGTGAAAGTGCGCGTGCTGGAGGTAGACCCGCAGAGAAAGCGCATCAGCCTGAGCCTGAAGCTCGATGCCGCGCCGCCGGGCAAGAAAGACCGCGCCGGGGAACTGCGCTTCGAGCCCGCGCACAGGAAACCTGCGGCGTCTGATCCATCCCACACATCGGCCATGGCCAGCGCGTTTGCCAAGCTGCAGCCCCGCCGCTAGGGCATGCCTCCCCTATACTGAGACGGTCTTATTCCGGCGCCGACACCCGATGCAGCTCGAAGAACTGATTGCCCAAGCCAAGGCCCTGCCCAGCATACCCAAGGTGGTTTCCGATGTGCTGTCCGAGCTCGACAAAGACGAGCCCGATGCGCGCCGCATCAGCGAGCTCGTGGCCACCGACCCCGGTCTCACGGCCCGCATGCTCAAGCTGGCCAACTCCGCTTTCTTTGGCCTGACCCGCGAAATTGGCAGCGTACAGGAAGCCGTCAGCATTCTGGGCTTCAACCATGTGCGCACACTGGTCACGGCGGTGGCCATGAGCAGCAGCTTCAAGACCGTGCCTGGTGTGAACCTGGAGCAGTTCTGGCGCTACAGCCTGAACGCCGCCAAGATCTGCCGCACGCTGGCCAAAAGCATGCGCCTAAACGACGGGCAGGCTTTCACCGCGGGTCTGGTGCACGCCGTGGGCGACCTGGTCATGCACATAGGCATGCCCGAACTCATGTCCAAGATCGACTGGAACGTGGCCCCGCTCGACCTGAAGCGCCACGAGGCCGAACTGGCCACGCTGGGTTACACCTATGCCGATGTGGGCGCCGCCTTTGCCATGAAATGGGAGTTTCCCGAGGCCATTGTGAAGGCGCTGAAGCACCAGCTGGTGCCCTTCGAAGGCGACACCTACGAACCCATGGCCGGTGTGGTGCACATGGCCTCCTGGCGCGCCCGCGCCCAGGAGGTGGACATGGACCGCGAGGGTCTGGCTGCCACCTTCCCCGATGTGGTGGCGGTGTTGCTGGGTCTGGACCTGGACATGGTGCTGGACAAGGACCCGAGCGAATGGACTTCGGCCGGCGAACTGTCGGCGTTTCTGGGCTGAGGCTGTCCATGCAGTTCACGGATCTGCTGCGCCAGGCGGGGGCTTTGCCCTCTGTGCCGCAGGTGGCGGCGCGCCTCATCGAGTCCTTCGAATCCGACCGCATCGACATGGGCTCCATTGCCCAGGAGATAGACAAGGACCCGGTGCTGGCGGGGCGCATTCTGCAGCAGGCCAATTCGTCTTTCTTCCGCACGCTGCGCCCGGTAGTCACCGTGCGCGACGCCACTGCGGTGCTGGGTCTGAACAAGGTGCGCAGCCTGGTGCTGGCCGCCATCGTGCAGGAAACTTTCAAGGGTCTGCGCAACTTCGACCACCACGCCTTCTGGCACTACAGCATGGCCGCGGCGGCGTTGTCGCGCTTCATTGCCGAGCCACTCAGGCTCGACGGCGACATCGCGTTCACCACCGGTTTGCTGCACGGCGTGGGCGAACTGGTCATGCAGGTGGGCATGCCCGAGGACATGCTCACGTTCAACCACCTGGTGTCGCTGCTCGATGTGACGCGCGGTGCCCGCCAGCAAGACGCTTTTGGCTACAGCTACGCCGAGGTGGGGGCCGAACTCGTGGCCCAGTGGAAGTTGCCTTCCGCCATGGTGGAATCCATCCGTCACCATGTACTGCCTCTGGAGCGCGACGACAGCCCGCCCCTGGCGGCCGTGCTGCACCTGGCGGCCTGGCGCGCCCGCGTGTTCGTGGCAGGCAACCAGCCCGATGTGCTCATTTACAGCTACCCGGACACCGTGGGCCTGCTGCTCGACCTGGACCCCGACTGGCTGGTGACCCCCGATCTGCCGGTCCTGAGCGGCCTGCTCCAGTGAAGGCGCTGCAGCTGTACGCTGGCCCGGGTGCGCTGGCGCATCTGGCTGCGCATGGCCTGCAGCCTGCCCATGTGGGTGTGATTCCGGCGGCAGCGGGTGGGCCCAAAGGGCTGATCCTGGGGCCGCTGGACCGTTTCATCTTTGGCCAGTGGCTGCCCCAAAGCCAGCAGCCGGTGCACCTGGTGGGTGCCTCCATAGGCGCTTGGCGCATGGCCACCGCCTGCCTGCCCGAGTCCGTGCCCGCCTTCGAGCGGCTGGAACACGACTACATCCACCAGAACTACCCCGCACCGCCGGGCCGCAAGCGCCCGCCCCCGGAGCAGATCAGCGAGAACTTTGGCCGCAGCCTGCAGCAGTTCTACGGGGGGCAGGTGAGCGCGCTGCTGGCCCACCCGCGCTACCGCTTGCACATAGTCACCTCGCGCGGGCGGCACATGCTTCGCACAGAGCATGGGTGGCGCACACCGCTGGGGTATGCCGGCGCATTCATCACCAATGCGCTGCGCCGCAAGGCCATGGGGGCCTGGCTGGAACGGGTGGTATTTTCGGCGGGCGGAGATGGCGGGCCTGGCGCGCCGCCGTTGCCGTTGCCATTCGCCACGCACGACTACCGCACCCGGCAGGTGGCACTGTCGGCCGACAACTTCATGGACGCGCTGCAGGCCAGCTGCTCCATTCCCTTCGTGCTGCGCGCGGTGCCCCACATCCACGGCGCACCACCCGGCGCCTACTGGGATGGCGGCATTACCGATTACCACCTCCACCTGGACTACCGCGCGCAACCCGGCCTGGTGCTGTACCCGCATTTCCAGCAGGCCGTGGTGCCGGGCTGGCTGGACAAACCCCTGAAGTGGCGCCACCGCTCCAGCGCCTTTCTGGACCGCACCGTGGTGCTGGCCCCTCGCCCCGAGTGGGTGGCCACGCTGCCCCATGGGAAGCTGCCCACGCGCCAGGACTTCGAGCACTACCATGCCGATGTGCCGGGCCGTATCAGGGTGTGGAGCGCCGCTGTGGCCGCCGCCCGCCAGATGGCCGACGAGTTTGCCGAATGGCTGGAGCGGCCCGACCTGGGGCAGGTCCGTCCGCTCTGAAAACCCGGCAGGCGCCGAAGGATAATGGCGGCATGAGTGCCATTCCGCCGCCGACCGATGCCTTCAGCGTCGCTGCCCTGTACCAGTTTGTCGATCTGCCCGACTGCGCGCGCCTGAAGCCACCCTTGCTGGCGGTGTGCGAGGCGCATGGCGTCAAGGGCACGCTGTTGCTGGCCCCCGAGGGCATCAATGGCACCATAGCCGGCACCGCAGCGGCCATAGACGCAGTGCTGGCCCACCTGAAGGCAGATCCGCGCTTTGCGCCGCTGCAGCACAAACTGTCGTGGGCGGCCCACATGCCCTTCCTGCGCCTGAAGGTGCGGCTGAAAAAAGAGATCGTCACGCTGCGGGTGCCCGGGCTCGATCCCAGCCGCCACGCGGGCACCTACGTGAAGCCGGCCGACTGGAATGCCCTGATCAGCCAGCCCGATGTGGTGGTGGTGGACACCCGCAACGACTACGAGGTGGCCATAGGCACCTTCCGGGGTGCCTTGAACCCGAACATCAAGACCTTCACCGAACTGCCCGGCTGGGTGGATGACACGCCCGCAGTGCGCAACGCCAGGAAGGGCAAGAAGGTGGCCATGTTCTGCACCGGTGGCATACGCTGTGAAAAGTCCACCGCGCTGCTGCGCATGCAGGGCTACGAGGAGGTCTACCACCTGGAAGGCGGGATACTGAAGTACCTGGAGGAAGTCCCCGCCCAGGAAAGTCTCTGGCAGGGCGAATGCTTCGTGTTCGATGAGCGTGTGAGTGTGGGCCACGGCCTGGTTCCTGGGCCGCACACGCTGTGCCGCTCCTGCCGCTGGCCCCTGAGCGAGGCAGACATGCAGTCTCCGCACTACGTGCGTGGCGTCAGCTGTGCCCACTGCCACGACCAGCGCACGCCAGAGGAAAAAGCGCATCTGGCGGAGCGGCAGCGGCAGGTGGAACTGGCCGAACAGCAGGGCCGACGCCACCTAGGTGGCGGCTGACTGCCCGCAGCCGGGTCAGTGAGGCCCGCCCTGAAGCGGTGAGAGCTGGGTGTCCCCGAACAGGGAAGGGCGGAACTGCGGGGTTTTGGGGTCGTTGTCGGTCATGGCCCACAGGTAAAGCATGGTGGAAGCCATGGGCTTGGCGAAGTAGAAACCCTGCAGTTCGTCGCAACCCAGCTGGCGCAGTATGCGGTACTGCGCTTCGGTTTCCACCCCCTCGGCCACCACTTTGAGTCCCAGTGCCTGGCCCAGCTTCACCACCGCGTCCACCACCGCCCGGGCGTCGCTGCTGGTCTCCAGGTCGAGGACGAAACTGCGGTCTATCTTCAGCTCCT
>CAZGDZ010000009.1:16225-17672 GCA_964524855.1 uncultured Macromonas sp. | reverse complement strand
AGTGCTTCGACATCTCGCACACGGCCGGTGAATCCACCCAGGCCTCGTGTGTGGTGTTCGAAGGCCACAAGATGCAGAACAGCCAGTACCGCCGGTACAAGATCGAAGGCATCACCGGCGGCGACGACTACGCCGCCATGCGCCAGGTGCTGCAGCGGCGCTATGGCAAGCTGGCCCAGGCCCTGCGCGACGAACCCGAAGGCAGCAGCCGTTCGGCGGCGCAGCGTTTGCCCGACATTGTGTTGATCGATGGTGGCAAGGGGCAGGTGGGCGTGGCGCGGGAGGTGTTCGAGTCTTTTGGGCTGGAGTTGAGCAGGTTGGTGGGCGTTGAAAAAGGCGAGGGCCGCAAGGTGGGCCTGGAAGAGCTGGTGTTTGCTGACGGGCGCGAAAAGGTGTACCTGGGGGCCGACTCGGCCGCACTCATGCTGGTGGCGCAAATCCGGGACGAGGCGCACCGCTTTGCCATCACCGGCATGCGTGCGCAGCGGGCCCGCACCCGCACCGGGGCCAGTCAGTTGGAGGACATACCGGGTGTCGGCCCTCGCAAACGGGCGCGGTTGCTGCAGCGATTTGGGGGTGTGCGTGGTGTGGCGGCGGCGAGCGCCGAGGATCTGGCCACGGTCGAAGGTATTTCAACCGAACTGGCGGACGTCATCTACCGTGCGCTGCACTGAAGTCCGCGCATAATCAACCCATGTTTTTCAACTTGCCAACCTTGCTGACGTGGGCGCGCATTGCTGCCATTCCGCTCATTGTCGGGGTGTTTTACACGGCAGGTCTGTCGGTTGCCATGCAGAACTTGCTGGCCACGGTGTTGTTTGTGCTGTTTGCCCTGACCGACTGGGCCGATGGCTACCTGGCCCGCAAGTTGAACCAAACGTCCTCTTTTGGCGCGTTTCTGGATCCTGTGGCCGACAAATTTCTGGTTTGCGCCTGCGTGCTGGTGTTGGTGCACTTGGGGCGAGCAGACGTGTTTGTGGCGCTCATCATCATTGGTCGCGAAATCGCCATTTCCGCGTTGCGCGAGTGGATGGCGATGATCGGTGCCAACAAAAGCGTTGCCGTGCATATGCTCGGCAAGCTCAAGACCACCACCCAAATGGTGGCCATTCCCTTTCTGCTTTACGACGGTCACCTGCTCGGCTTGATTGACACGCGCCAGTGGGGCACTGTGTTGATCTGGATCGCGGCGGTTCTGACCGTCTGGTCGATGATTTATTACCTGCAAAAAGCCTTGCCCGAAATCCGAGCCAAGGTACGCTGAGAAAGTTTTTCTTCTCCATGGTCGGTTCTGCCAACGACAATGCCTGGCTGCGCGCCATGCCCGGCGTGTTCGTGCTCATTTGGAGCACCGGTTTCATTGTCGCCCGCTACGGCATGCCGCACGCACCGCCAATGTCGTTCCTGGTGTGGCGCTACGCGCTGTCCATCCTGTGCTTTTTGCCCT
>CAZGDZ010000009.1:0-16215 GCA_964524855.1 uncultured Macromonas sp. | reverse complement strand
ATTTTGATGGCCAAAGTGGCGTGGCCCAAGAGCCGGGAGCAATGGTTGCACCTGGGCGTGGTCGGCGTGCTGATGCATGCGGGCTACCTCGGCGGTGTGTGGGCCGCCGTCAAGGCAGGTATGGGCTCGGGTTTGTCGGCCTTGGTGGTGGGGCTGCAGCCGGTACTGACGGCGATCTGGTTGTCGTCCACTGGCGGGCAGGTGACCCGCCGTCAGTGGATGGGGTTGACCTTGGGCTTCACTGGCTTGGTGCTGGTGGTGTCGCGCAAATTTGGCGCCGGCGGGCCGGGGGACACGGCCACTTGGCTGAACCTGTCGTTTGCGGTGGTGGCGCTGTTCAGCATCACCATTGGCACGCTGTACCAGAAGCGTTTTGTGGAGCCGTGCGACGTGCGCAGCGCGAACACGGTGCAGTTGTTGGCGGCCCTGCTGGTGACGTTGCCTTTGGCGTTGCTGGAAACCGAAAGCATGGTTTGGAACGCCGAATTGGTAGGTGCCATGGCTTGGTCGGTGTTGGGGCTGACGCTGGGGGGCAGTTCCTTGCTTTATATGCTGATTCAACGGGGAGCGGCCGCCTCTGTGACGAGTTTGATGTACTTGGTGCCGCCATGCACAGCGATCATCGCGTGGTTCCTGTTCAGCGAACCCATCAACGCCGTCACCATCGCGGGTACGGCCCTCACGGCCCTGGGCGTGAGCCTGGTGGTCCGGGCGCCTGCTTCGGCGCGTTGACCTGTTTCAATGGAGTGAGTCATGAGTCGCAAACGCATTGCAGTCATCGCCGGTGACGGCATTGGTCAGGAAGTCATGCCAGAAGGCTTGCGGGTCATGGAGGTGGCCGCCAGCCGCTTTGGCATCGACTTGCAGTTTGACCACTTCGACTTTTCCAGTTGGGACTATTTTGAAAAGCACGGTCAGATGCTGCCCGACGACTGGAAGGAGCAGATTGGCGGGCACGATGCCATTTACTTTGGCGCGGTGGGTTGGCCCGAGAAAATCCCCGACCACGTTTCACTCTGGGGCTCGCTGTTGCTGTTTCGCCGCGAGTTTGATCAATACGTCAACCTGCGCCCGGCACGGCTCATGCCCGGCATCGTGGCGCCGGTGGTGCGGCGCGACGGCTCGCCGCGCCAACCTGGCGAGATCGACATGTACATCGTGCGCGAGAACACCGAGGGCGAATACTCCAGCGTCGGTGGCCGCATGTACCCCGGCACCGAACGCGAAATCGTGATGCAGGAAACGGTAATGTCACGCGTGGGGGTGGACCGGGTGTTGAAGTATGCGTTTGAGTTGGCGCAAAGCCGACCCAAGAAGCACCTGACCAGCGCCACCAAGAGCAATGGCATCGCAATCACCATGCCGTATTGGGATGAGCGTGTGGCGGAGATGGCCAAGGCCTACCCAGAAGTGAAGGTGGACAAGTTTCACATCGACATTCTGACTGCGCACTTTGTGCAGCGCCCCGACTTCTTCGACGTTGTGGTGGCGAGCAACCTGTTTGGCGATATTTTGAGCGACCTGGGACCAGCTTGCACTGGCACCATCGGCATTGCGCCCAGTGCCAACCTGAACCCGACACGGCAAATGCCTTCGCTGTTCGAGCCGGTGCACGGTTCTGCGCCGGACATTGCAGGGCAGGGCATCGCCAACCCGATTGGGCAAATCTGGTGTGGGGCCATGATGCTGGATTTCCTGGGTCACAGGGCAGCGCACGATGCGGTGCTGCAGGCGATTGAAACGGTGCTGGACCCTGCGAACGGTGGGCCTCGGACGCCGGACATCGGTGGCCGCGCTTGCACCGAAGACCTGGGGCGTGCGGTGGCCGAGGTGCTCGCGCGGGCTTGAGGGGGCCTGTCGCCTGCGTGCAGGCGGGTGAAAGGTGAAGCGACTAGAATCCGCCCTCTGCCAAAAAAGCGACCACATTTCGAAAGCGACACACAATGAACAAAGCGGAGTTGATCGACCACATTGCCACCAGTGCCGATATTTCCAAGGCCTCTGCGGCACGCGCCCTGGAAGCTACGCTGGGAGCGATCACCGAGACCTTGAAGGCCGGAGACAGCGTTTCGTTGGTGGGTTTTGGCTCTTTTGCGGTCACGGAGCGGGCGGCCCGCGTTGGCCGTAACCCCAAAACGGGTGCAGAGGTTCGCATCGAAGCCGCTAAAATCCCGAAGTTCAGGCCCGGCAAGGGCTTGAAAGACGCTATCATCTAAAGGTTTGTTGAACACGGGGGTGCTTAGCTCAGCTGGTAGAGCGTCGCCCTTACAAGGCGAATGTCAGCGGTTCGATCCCGTTAGCACCCACCACCCCGAAGACAACCCTAGATTTCAAAAGGCGAACCCGGGTTCGCCTTTTTCGTTTTAGGCAGCGCGCACATGTTTGACTTTTTTCGCAACAACATCAAGTTCCTGATGGGACTGTTGATGCTGCTGATCATTCCATCTTTTGTCCTTTTTGGTATTGAGGGCTACAGCAGCTTCCGGGAAAGCCACGACATCGTGGCCAAGGTAGGCAAGGTGGAGATCACCCGGCAGGAGTGGGATGCCGCGCACCGCAACGAAGTGGACCGCCTGGTGGCCAGCATGCCTGGCATGGACCGCTCGCTGCTCGACAACGAAGCCACCCGTTTGGCCACGCTGGAGCGCATGGTCAATGACCGGGTGTTGTCGCTGGCAGCACAGGACGGCCTGTTTTTGGCGACCGACCAACGCTTGGCGCGCGAGTTGACCCAGGACCCCAACATTGCGGCTTTGCGCAAGCCTGACGGCACGCTGGACGTGGCCCGGTATCAGGAATTGCTGCGCGCCCAGGGCATGACCCCGGAAATGTTTGAAGCCTCGGTGCGCGCCGATCTGGCGCGGCGCCAGGTGGCGCAGGGGGTGGCGGCGTCGAGTTTCGTTACTGCGCCCGTGGCCAATGCCGCATTGCAGGCCTTCTTTGAGCGCCGCGAGGTGCAATGGACCTTGTTTGCGCCAGCGGATTTTCGTGCGGCGGTGCGCGTGTCGGACGAGGATGTGCGCCAGTTCTACGAACAGAACACCCAGTCGTTCCAGACCACCGAGCAAGTCGATGTGGAGTACCTGGCGCTGGACCTGGATGCTGTGGCGCGGCGCATTCGCCTGAACGAGGCAGATGTGCGGGCTTACTACGAGCAGAACAATGCCGTGCTGTCGCAGCAAGAGCAGCGCCGTGCTCGCCACATTCTGCTGACGGTGGATGCCGGCGCCAGTGCGGAAGACAAAGCGAAAGTGAAGGCGCAGGCCGATGCTTTGCTGGCCGAATTGCGGCAAGCACCTGGCCGTTTCCCAGAGTTGGCGCGTACCCGTTCGCAAGATCCGGGTTCTGCCGCGCAGGGTGGCGATCTGGACTTTTTCGCCCGGGGCGCGATGGTGAAGCCCTTTGAAGATGCCGCGTTTGCCCTTGAACCGGGCAAGGTGTCTGATGTGGTGGAAACCGAATTTGGCTTTCATATCATTCAGGTGACCGATGTGCGTAGACCGACGCCTGAGCCGTTTGAGGCGGTGCGCCCCAAGCTGGAAGCGGAGCTGCTGCGCCAGCAAGCCCAACGCCAGTTTGCCGAAGTGGCTGAAGAGTTCAGCAACCTGGTGTACGAACAAGCGGATTCGTTGGCGCCTGCTGCAGAGAAATTGGGGCTGACCATTCAGCGCGCTCAAGGGGTGCAGCGCCTGGGTTTGGCGGGCAACGCGATGCTGAGTCAACCCAAGGTGCTGGCGGCGGTGTTCTTGGCCGACGCGCTGCGCCAGAAGCGCAACAGCGAGGCGCTGGAGATTGGTGCCAACCAGTTGGTGTCGGTGCGGGTGCTGGAGCATCGCCCGGCGCAGGTGCAGTCGCTGGAAGTGGTGGCTGGCCAAGTTCGTGAACGCTTGGTGGCCGATCGTGCCGTGGCCATGGCCCGCGAAGAGGGCCAGTCCAAGCTGGCGGCTTGGAAGGCCGCGCCGGCGACCGCTGGTTTGCGTGCTCCGGTGACGGTGTCTCGCACCGATGCACGTGGCTTGCCAGTGGCCGTGATCACCGCTGCAATGAGTGCGCCAGCGGGCAGCGATGTGGCCGCCTGGACCAGTGCTGATCTGGGCGCTGAAGGTTACGTGGTCGTCAAGGTCAATCGCGTTTTGCCGCGTGAAACTGTGGATGAAGCACGTGCCAGCCAGGAACGCGAGCAGCTGTTGCAACTGTGGTCTCAGGCCGAGTCGCAGGCTTACCTGCAAGCGCTGCGCGCCAAGTACAAGGTGCAGATTTTGGAAAAAAGCACGTCAACGGCAAGTTGATTGGGGAAAAGGCGTTTGAGCGCGGTATAATTGAAGGCTACGGTGGCTGTAGCTCAGTTGGTAGAGTCCAGGATTGTGATTCCTGTTGTCGTGGGTTCGAGTCCCATCAGCCACCCCAAGTAAATCAAGCACTTAGCCCGGTTCGCCGGGCTTTTTGCTTTCTGGGGCTTGGCGCGTGTAGTCGATGTGTAGGCTTTAATCGCACGCTAACATGGGCTTCGTGCTTGAGACTGCGGCGGTCACGGCCTGTTTCTGGCCTGTTATGAGCCGGTTCAGTTCCTCAGCAGCAGGAATTCTTCGGTCAGCAACAGTCGCGCTCCCGACCACTCATACACTCGACGGCGCGAAAACGCGCCAGTATCGACATCCCTCGTGAACTCAAGCGGTGTGCGCACCAAATGCGGCAGACTGAACAACAGTTCGCCCAATGGTCGCTGTCCCAGTGTGGAAACGATCTGCCAAGGGTTCTCAGGCGTCCACTCGGGCACGATGGTTCTGGCAACAATCAGGTGTTTGTTCCCAGCGTGCAGCAGGACTTCTCTGACCCAGCATGCGACTCCCGCTGGAAGTTTCAGGCATTGGCGCTCATCATTCGTTGGTACCCGCAGGCCTTCATGCAGTACACGCACCGCCACATCGGGCCAATGCCGTTTCAACCGGGCTGTCATGGAGCCTTGCTCCATCAACCAACTGGTCGCGTCTGGGGATGGGGGTATCTCTGGCCAGCCCACAAGATCGGGCCGCCAGGTTGTAGGGTGAATCATTCGGTGGGGGAGCCTTCGGCCTGAGGATGTGCCGGGAGCTTGGAGTATCACACGGGCATCCACTCAACCGCTGCGCCTCAGGCTGTCGAGCGCATTGAGCCTGAAGGTTTTTGGTGTGACGCCTCCGTGCTTGCGAAAAAACCGGCTGAAGTAGGCGTCGTCGTCAAAACCAAGTTCGGCCGCTACTTGCTTGACGGGCAGGCTGGTGTAGACCAGCAGGCGTTGGGCTTCGTGCAGGATGCGGGCGTTGATCACGTCCAGGGCCGACATGCCCATGCTTTCGCGGCACAGGCGCGAAAGTTGGCCTGCCGTGACGCCAATCTCGTGTGCGTAGGCCTGTACCGAGTGTTGCTTGCGGAAATCCCGGTCCACGATGGTGCGAAATTTCTCGATCTGTTTGGCGCGGCGAGAGGGCGTTCGCAAATGCGGCTGTGCAGGGTCGCCTGTGCCACCGCCGTTGATGCGGTACACGTGGATCATCAGCGTCAGCAGCAGCGACATGCCCGCTGCCAGTTGTCCGGGGGCATGGTGGCGTGACTCCTGTTCCAGCGCCAGGAACAGGGGCATCAGCCTGTCGGTCTGCTGGGGCTCTTGAGGCAGCGGCATGACCAATGGCTTGCGCAGTGTGGCCAGCAGTTCAGGCATGGTGGCTGCCGCCAGAGATTCCAGCGTTTTCTGGGTGGCGGTGACGACCGGGCCGTCAATGTCCAGCGAGAAGCGAAACCCGTGGACATGCCCGGCGGGAATCAGCAGCAGGCAGGGGGCATCGACTTGGGCAGTGGTGTCGTCGATTTGGACTTGCACGTTGCCCCGCGTGAGGTAGAGCAGTTGCACAAAACCGTCGTGCCGGTGCGGGTGGATGACCCATTGGTAGTGCGCAGAGCGCTGGGGTATCCACTCGAAATTGAACGAATTGGACCAAGCCGGGGACGCTTGATCGCCGTACAGGTCGTAGTTGGGGATTGCCCGCGGGTAGGCCATGTCTGAAGTTCCGTTTTGCACGAATTGTCCATGTCCTGGCGCAAATCGTCAAAACCAGCAGAGGCCTGCCGCCGAACAATGCAGGTCATGCAAATTGAAGGAGACGGATGTGTCTGACGCTGCGAACGATTGGTTGGGCCTGGCGGGCAAGGTGTGTGTGGTGACTGGCGCGGCCAGCGGTATTGGCGCTGCCGTGGCCAGCGGCCTGGCCGAAGCGGGCGCGCGAGTGGCTCTGCTGGACCGCGATGCCGAGGGTGCGGAGCGCCACGCGGCGGCCCTGCGTGGCATGGGCGCGCAAGCCCTGGCCGTGGCCTGTGACATTGCGCAGCCCGACAGCGTGCAGGCCGCCGCCCGAAAAGTGCAGGCCGAACTGGGCACCTGCCATGCGCTCATCAACAACGCGGGCCTGCTGCGGCCCGGCAACCTGGGTGATGTCGGCCTGGACGACTGGAACCTGGTGCTGTCCATCAACCTGACCGGCTACCTGCTGTGCGCCCGCGCCTTTGGCGAGCCGATGCGCGCGGCGGGCATGGGCAGCATCGTCAACGTGGCGTCCATTTCGGGGCTGTTCCCGCAAAGCGGCAGCGGCGCCTACAGCGCGAGCAAGGCGGGCGTGCTGGCGCTGTCGCGTCAGTTGGCGGTGGAGTGGGGGGCACAGGGCGTGCGCAGCAACGCCATCTGCCCCGGAATGATCCGTACCGCGCTGTCGGCCAAGTTCTACGAAGAGCCGGGTTTTGAAGCGAAACGCGCCGCCGTGACGGCCAGCCGCCGCATTGGCGAGCCGCAGGACATTGCCAACGTGGCCCTGTTCCTGGCCAGCCCGCGTTCGGGCTACGTGAACGGCGCGGAACTGCTGGTGGACGGCGGCATGGCCAACATGTTGATGGACATGGTGCCGCGCCCTGGCTACAACCGCACCGCCTGAACAACGAAGGAGACGAGCATGAACCAGAATGTTGAATGTGACCTGATTGTGGTGGGCTCCGGCGCAGCGGGCCTGTCGTGCGCCATAACCGCGAAAAAACGCGGGCTGGACGTGGTGGTGCTGGAGAAGGAGCCGGTGTTTGGCGGCACAACGGCGTTGTCGGGCGGTGTGCTGTGGATTCCGCTGAACCACCATGGGCGCAAGCAGAACGCGGCCGACACAGTGGAGGCCGTGCGCACCTACATGATGCAGGAGACCGGCAGCTACTTTGATGAGGCTGCTGTGCAGGCCTTTGTGGAGAACGGCCCCAGGATGGTGGAGTTCTTCGAGCGTGAGACGGCGATGAAATTCATTCCCACGCTGTACCCGGACTATCACCCCGACGTGCCCGGCGGCGTGGACATCGGCCGTTCCATCCTGGCAGAGCCCTACGACATTCGCGGCCTGGGCAAGGACATGCCGCGCCTGAAGCTGCCGTTGCGCACCATCACCTTCATCGGGATGATGTTCAACTCGTCCAACGCGGACCTCAAGCACTTCTTCCGGGCGACCAAGTCGCTCACCTCCTTCGTGTATGTGGCCAAGCGTCTGGCCAACCACATCAAGGAACTGGTGCTGTACCGGCGCGCCATCAACGTGACCAGCGGCAACGCCCTGGCCGCGAGGCTGGCCAAGTCGGCGCTGGACCTGGGTATTCCCATTCTCACCAGCACGCCGGCCAAGCAGATCCTGATGGAAAGTGACAAGGCCGTGGGTGTGCAGGTGGCGGGTGAAGGCGGCGAGCGCCGCATCACTGCCCGGCATGGTGTGGTGCTGGCCTGTGGCGGTTTTCCCCACGACGTGAAGCGCATTGCGCAGGCCTACCCGCACCTGCGCAGCGGGGGCGAGCATCTGTCGCCCACGCCCGTGAGCAACACCGGCGACGGCGTGGCCATGGCCGAGGCCGCAGGGGGCGTGGTGGACATCCGCTTCAAGGACACGTCGGCCTGGATGCCGGTGTCCCGCGTGGTGTTCCCGGACGGCGAGGTGGGCGTGTTTCCGCACCTGCTGGACCGCTACAAGCCCGGCGTCATCGGCGTGCTGCGCAACGGCAAGCGCTTTACCAACGAGTCCAATTCGTACCACGACGTGGGCGCCGCGATGATCGAGGCCTGCCGTGGCCAGAAGGAAACGGCGATGTGGCTGGTGTGCGACAAGACGACGCTGTCGAAGTACGGTCTGGGTTACGTGAAACCCGCGCCCATGCCTATCGGCCGTTTCATCAAGAACGGTTACCTGTTTGAAGGCAAGACGCTGGCCGACTTGGCGCGGGCAACGGGCATTGACGCTGCCGGCCTGGAGCAGACCGTGCGTGAATACAACGTGCATGCCGTCAAGGGCGAGGACCCGGCCTTCGGGCGCGGGCGCACCAGCTTCAATCGCTACCTGGCCGACCCCGACAACCGCCCCAACCCCTGCGTGGCGCCGGTGCAGACCGGGCCGTTCTACGCGGTCAAGGTGATCATGGGTGACCTGGGCACCTTCGATGGCGTACAGACCAGCGTGGTGGGCGAGGTGAAGAAGCGCGACGGCTCGGTGATTTCCGGCCTGTACGCGGTGGGCAACGACCGCGCCAGCATCATGGGGGGCAACTACCCGGGCGCTGGCATCACGCACGGCCCGAACATGACCTTCGGCTTCGTCACGGCCAACCACATTGCCGACCTGGCGGGAGCAAAGGCATGAACGCCCTGGTGCAGCCCTGGTTGAGTAAGCCGCTGATAGACCACCGCGTGTACACGATTGCTTTGCGCAAGATGCCGGAGTTCCTGGAGGTGTTCAACCGCCTGGCCATGCCGGTGCTGATGCAGACGCTGGAGCACCCTGTGGGCTTTTACACCAGCCTGGTGGGGCCGCAGAACCAGTTCGTTCACATGTGGGGCTACGACGATCTGGCCGACTATGAGCGCCGCAGCCGGGCGCGCGACATGCACCCGGACTTCCCGGCCTACTTGCAGGCTTCGGGGCACCTCATCACGGCGCAGGAGACGCGGCTGATCCGCGCGACCGAGATGCCGGGCTGGTTGCCCAAGCGCTAGTGACGGGTTCGATGAAACGCAGCGAGCGGCCCAAACCCGACGATCTGTTGCTGGACGTCAAGCTGCTGCGTTTCTTTGACGTGCTCTACAGCACCCGCAGACTGGGGCGGGCCGCAGAGCAGCTGGGACAGAGCGCGCCCACGGTCAGCATCTGGCTGTCGCAGTTGCGCGAGGTGCTGAAGGACCCGCTGTTCGTGCGAACCTCTGGCGGCATGCTGCCCACGCCCCGTGCCGAGGCGCTGCTGCCAACCGTGCGCGAAGCCCTGCAGGCCCTGCGGGCACTGAGCGCCGAGCCGCGGCCCTTTGAGCCGCTGCACGCAGACCGCCGGTTCCGCGTGTGCATGACCGACGGCGGCATGCTGACGCTGCTGCCGCACATACTGGCCAGCCTGCGCATGCTGGCGCCCAATGTGCAGTTCGAGGCCATCAAGATCGGGGCCGAAACGGCGGCCCTGCTGGAGGCTGGTGATGCAGACCTGGCGATAGGCCTGGTGCCGGAACTCGACACGGGCTTTTACCAGCAGGCCTTGTTCGATCAGGTGTGGGTGTGCCTTGTCAACCCCGGGCACCCGCGTGTGCGCGACCGCCTGGACATCGAAGATTATTCGAGCGAGGGCCACATCGACGTGGTGCAGGGCACCGGGCACCGCATGCTGGACGCAGCGCTGGAGCGGATTCAGGTTCGCCGCAAGGTCTTCCTGGAAATGCCTGTGTACCTGGGCATTCCGGCCATCGTTTCCTCCAGCGACCTGATTGCGACCATGCCCAGCCGGACCGGACACACGCTGGCGCGCAGCTTCGGCCTCAACCTGTTTGCCTGCCCTGTGCCGGTGCCGCCCTTCACCGTGAAGCAGTACTGGCACGAACGTTTCCACCACGACGCAGCAAACCGCTGGCTGCGAGGCTTGATCCAGGAGCTTTTTCTGGAACGCACTGCACGCCACGAGGCTGTTCTGTAACTTTAAAAAACGCAAACTTGCACTTTGCCGCCATGGGCTATGGCTGCAGTGACCCCGTTCCTAGAATGAAAAACAGACCTTGGGTCTACAACAACATTCGAGGAGCAACATGCGGATACTGGTGACTGGAGGCAGTGGCTTCCTGGGGGCTTGGGTGGTCCGGCAACTGGTCGAGGCCGGGCACGAGCCACTGGTTTTTGACATCGTGGGTGACCGCAGCAAGGTGACCGAAATCGCGGGCCAGCACGTGGCCCGGGACCTGGTCTGGGTGGTGGGCGATATCCGCCGTGCGCAGGACGTTGAGATCGCTGGGCAGGATTGCGACGCCATCATCCACCTGGCTGGGGTGCTCACGCCCATTTGCAAGCAGTCGCCCGTGCTAGGGGCCGAGATCAATCTGATCGGCACGCTCAACGTGTTCGAGATGGCCCGCAAGCAAGGCATTGCATCGCTGGCCTACGCGAGCACGGCTGGCGTGTTTGGCAGCGACGACGCCCACCACCCCTGGCCTGAGACGCATTACGGCGCCTTCAAGCTGGCCGGCGAAGGCTCTGCACGTGCGTACTGGCACGACGCGGGCATTGCCAGCGTGGGGTTGCGCCCCTTTGTGGTGTACGGCCCCGGGCGCGACACCGGCCTGAGCGCCGGGCCCAGCCTGGCTTGCCGCGCCGCAGCCTGGGGCGAAGACTATGTGTTGCCCTTCACCGGACGCTGCGGCATGGTCTATGTGGAAGACGCGGCGGCCCTGTTCGTGCGTGCGGCGCTGGGCAGGCAGGACGGAGCGAGGGTGTTCAACCTGGTGGGGGAAGAGGTCTCCACCAACGACGTGATAGCCCGGATCAAAGAAATTGTTCCGGAGGCGCACCTCTCGTGCGCCGGACCGGCGCTGCCGATTGCCGTGGGCCAGGATGAGGCGGGGCTGTCCGAAGCATTCCCCGGTATGCGCCGCACGCCGTTGGCAGATGGGCTGGCCGCCACGGTGCGCTTTTACCAGCAGCAGGCCGAGGCGGGTGGTCGAGTGGCGACGGGGGCCGTGGCATGAGCAGCGCGGCTTTGAACGGACGCGTTGCAGTGGTGGCAGGCGCAGCAGGCGGCATAGGGCAGGCGGTTGCCCGCCGCCTGGCGCAAGACGGCGCGCGGCTGGCCTTGCTGGACATCAACATGGCGCCGTTGCAGGCCCTGGCTGATGAGCTGCCGGGCAGCTTGGCAATGGCCGTGGACCTGACCGATGAACATGCTGTGGCACACGCCTTCAAACAGATAGAGGAAAGGCAAGGGCGCATTGACACGCTGGCGCACTGCGTGGGCGTCACCGGGCCTTCGCTGCCTGTGCACGAGTACCCGGTGGGGGACTGGCACCGCACCATCGCCATCAACCTGCACAGCGCCTACTTGTGCTGCCGCGCCGTGGTGGAGCCCATGCTGCGCGCGGGCTACGGCCGCATCGTCAACATCGCGTCCATTGCAGGCAAGGAAGGCAACGCCAACCAGAGCGCCTACTCCGTGGCGAAGGCCGGTGTGATTGCTCTGACCAAGTCCATGGGCAAGGAACTGGCGGGTACGCCCATACGCGTCAACGCCATTGCACCGGCGGTGATTCAGACGCCGCTGGTGGACCAGATGTCGCCCGAGCTGCTGGCCACCGTGCTAGCCAAGATACCCATGGGCCGCCCCGGTCTGCCCCAGGAAGTGGCTCACCTGGTGAACTGGCTCAGCTCGCCCGAGTGTTCCTTTTCGACCGGGTTCACCTACGACCTCTCCGGAGGACGGGCAACGTATTGAGTGCCTTGCAGGCACGAAGAGATTTGCATTGCCCGCTGTGCCGGGCAGCAAATGGAAGGCTCCGTGACGAGCCGATTTTTTCCACCCAGAGGAGTCAGCATGAAAAAGATTGAGACATCGAACGCATCCCGCAACCTGAGCCGCCGCGTGTTCTTGCAGGCAGGCAGCAGCGCCGCCGTGGTGGCTGGCGTTGCTTCTGGCCTGGCGCCCGCCGCGCTGGCGCAGAACAAGCCCACCACGCTCAAGGCCGTCATCCAGCACCGCAACGGCGAGTCCTATAAGAAGTGGCTGTGGCTGCAGGAGCAGGTCAAGAGCCGCAGCCAGGGGCGGCTTGAAATCGAGATCACCACGATAGGTGAACTGGGCCTGGGCGGTACCGAGATGCTGCGTGTGCTCAAGTCTGGCGTGATCGACATGGCCGAGATCCTGCCCGGCTACGTGGCCGGTGACTTCCCCATGATCGAGGCCTGTGACCTGCCGGGCATTTCTACGAGCTTCCAGCAGTCGCGCAAGCTCTACGACACGTGGACCGAAAACGTGGTGGCCAAGAACGAAGCTGCCATGGGCGGCAAGATCATCGGCTCCTTCTGCTGGTCCACCATGTTCATGTACACCAAGTTCCCGCTCGCCAAGCTGGAGGACTTCAAGGGCCGCAAGATCCGCGTGTTTGCGCCAGCGCAGGCACGCTTCCTCACGGCGTTGGGGGCAGAGCCTGTCAGCATGACCACGGCTGACGTGTACCCGTCGCTGCAGCGGGGCGTGATTGACGGCGCCATCACAGGCACCGAGCACGTGAAGGCCAGCAGCCTGTGGGAAGTCACGAAGTACATGACGAACGTGAACATCCCGCCCATGGGGTCGTACATTGTGCTGGGCAGCCGCGGCCTGGCCAAGGTGCCTGCCGAGCTGCGCGGCATGTTTGCCGACATGAGCAAGGAACTGACAGACCTGGGCTGGAAGCTGGGCAGCGACAACGACCAGCTCGGCTTTGCCTACGCGCTGGAAAAGGGCATGGTGCTGACCCGCGAAACCAAGCCGGAGTGGGTGCCGCAACTCACGAAGATTTCCTCGGAAGACATCGTTCCCTGGTGGGCCAACCGCGCAGGCCCCAAGGCCAAGCAGGCTTTCAATGAGTTCCTGGCGCCTATCGTGGGCTACAAGCTGGCGTGATGTTCCCACTGGCCGGCTGATTTTCAGCCTTTCGCTGGCGGGCGTGCGTCCCCGTGCGACCGCCAGTGCGAGTCTTCCGTTCCCTATGAGGTGGAGCATGCACATCATCAGAAAAGTTCTTGTCAGCCTGGCCGAATGGATGGCCTGGCTGAGCGGGCTGTTGTTCCTTTTGCTGGCCTTCTACATGACGGGCGATGCCGTCAGTCGCACGCTGGGCGGGCCGTTCACGGGGGTGTCGGACCAGATTGCCGCGTTCACCTTATCGCTGGGCGCAACCTGGGCCCTGGCCCACGGCGTGGTGGTGGGTAACCATGTTCGTTCGGACGTACTGCTGCCCTTGTTGCCAGCGCGGCTGCGGCACTGGTTAGGGGTGTTCGCACTGTGTGGCTTGACGGTCTTCGCCTGGATCCTGGCGTATTCCAGCTACCTGCTCACGCTGGACTCGTACGAGATGGGCTCCACCGTGCCGCAATCGATCATTGAAATGTCGCTCTACATCCCGCAGGCCATCTCGACCCTGGGTTGCCTGGTGTTTGCGCTCACCTCGCTGGTCGTCACGTTTGTCACAGTGACCGACAACACAGACATTCTCGAAGAAGGAGGTATCTGACATGGTCGCCATGGTGTCCACCACGCTGATCGTGCTGATCGGCTTCTTTCTACTCAGTTTTCACATCGCCAGCGCGCTCGGGCTCACGGCAGCCATCGCGGGGGCGTTGCATATTGGCGAGATCTGGGGCTTCTTCGGGCAGATTCCCTGGAACAACATCAGCAACAGCGGCATGATCGTGGTGCCGTTGTTCGTGCTGATGGGGGAGTTGTTGCTGCGCAGCGGCGTGACCGAGGAGCTGTACGGCATCCTGTCGAAATGGATGGGCCGCGTGCCCGGCGGGCTGCTGCACACCAATGTGTTGGCCAGCGGTCTGTTCGCTTCCATCTGCGGCTCCAGCGTGGCCACCACCTCCACCATTGGTGCGGTGGCCTTGCCCGAGATGCGCCGCCACGGCTACAGCGAGAAGCTGGCCATGGGTTCCATCACCGCAGGCGGCACGCTGGGTATCCTGATCCCGCCCAGCGTGATCATGATCATCTACGCCATCATGGCCGAAGTGTCCATCGCCAAGCTCTACATGGCGGGCATCGTCCCGGGGCTGCTGATGATGGCGGCGTTCATGGCGATCATCTTCCTGGCAGCGGTGCTTGCCCCGGACAAGGCGCCGCGCCTGGACATCCGCGTGACTTGGGCGGAAAGGCTGAAGGGCCTGACAGCCGTGTTGCCTGTGCTGTTCTTGCTGGGCATGGTCATGGGTACCATCTATGCAGGCGTGGCGACGCCCACCGAGGCCGCGGGTTTCGGGTCGGTTGGGGCTTTCGTGCTGGCCCTGGCAAAGGGGCGCATCACACGCGCCATGCTGCGCGAGGTGTTTCTGGCCACGGCGTCCACCACCAGCATGGTGCTTCTGGTGGTAGTGAGTGCCTTCCTGCTGCAGTTTGTGCTGTCTCTGGGGGGAGTCCCAGCGGCCATCTCCAACTGGATCGCGAGCCTCGGCCTCAGCCAGCTCCAGCTGATCCTGATCATCGCGGTGATCTACATCATGCTGGGTATGTTCATGGAAAGCATGGCGATGATTGTGTGCACGCTACCCATTCTGCTGCCCATCCTTCACGCAGCCCAGGTGGACCTGGTGTGGTTCGGTATCCTTGCCGTCATCCTGGTGGAGCTGTCGCTGATCACGCCGCCAGTGGGCATGAACCTGTTCGTCATGCACGGCCTTCGGGGCCGCATCGACGGGCAGCGCGCCGGGCCCATCACCGAGATTTTTGCCAGCAGCGTGCCTTTTGTGTTTGCCATGCTTGTGGTTCTGGGGCTGATCATTGCCTATCCGCAGATTGCCACGGGCATTCTGTCAACCATGAGGCAGTGACCCGCCTGGGCCGGGCACTGCATTCGCGTTTCCGTTCAACCGATTCTTGAAGAGCTAGTCATGCAACAACCCTTCGAAGGCAAGTACGCCGTGATCACTGGCGCCGGCAGCGGCATCAGCAAGGAAGCGGCCCGGGTGTTCGCCGAGCGCGGTGCCAAAGGCATTGTGATGGCTGACGTGAACCTGGCCAACGCTACGCAGGCCGCGCAGGAGATTGCCGCTGCCACCGGCTGCCATTGCCTGCCCTGTGCGCTGGACGTGGCACAACCCGAAACGGTCGAAGCCCTGTTCGCTTTCGCCGTCGCGCAGTTCGGCACGGTGCACATCCTCGTCAATGGCGCAGGCATCTGCACCTACCTGCCGGTGGAAGAGGTGGACGCCCAGCGCTGGGACCGCGCCATGGACATCAACCTTCGCGGCTCGTACCTGTGCGCGCGTGAAGCCTTGAAATACATGAAGCCCCAGCGCCAGGGCAAGATCGTCAACATCGCGTCGGTGGCGGCGCGCATTGGCGGTGTGGCGGCGGGCGTGGACTACGTGGCGTCCAAGGGTGGCGTTGTGTCAATGACGTACGGGCTCGCCAAGGCATGCATGCCTTTTGGCATCAACGTCAACGGTGTGGCGCCGGGTGTGATCGATACACCGCTCATAGCCGGGTACAGCTACCCCGAAGGCACAATCATCGGCCAGCCGCGCGATGTGGCCAACGTGATAGCCTTCCTGGCCAGCGACGACGCGCGGCACGTGCAGGGTTGCACGATCGACGTCAACGGCGGCCTCTACATGCACTGACCGCACCCGAAGAGTTTCCAAACCATCCAAGACATCTGTCTATATCTCTTATGAAAATCCTTGTACCAGTGAAACGCGTGGTGGACTACAACGTGAAGGTACGCGTGAAGACCGACGGGTCGGGCGTGGACATTGCGAACGTCAAGATGAGCATGAACCCGTTCGACGAGATCGCGGTGGAAGAGGCTGTGCGCCTGAAAGAAAAGGGTGCGGCCACTGAAGTGATCGCCGTCTCCTGCGGCGTGGCACAGTGCCAGGAAACCCTGCGCACCGCCATGGCCATCGGCGCCGACCGAGCCATCCTGGTCGAGACCGACGCCGAACTCCAACCCCTGGCCGTCGCCAAGCTGCTCGCCGCCCTGGTGGCCAAGGAACAGCCCGGCCTCGTGATCCTGGGCAAGCAGGCCATCGACGACGACGCCAACCAGACCGGCCAGATGCTCGCCGCCCTCACCGACCTGCCGCAGGCCACCTTCGCCTCCAAGGTCGAAGTCGCCGATGGCAAAGCCAGCGTCACCCGCGAGATCGACGGCGGCCTGGAAACCCTCAC
>CAZGDZ010000008.1:0-19635 GCA_964524855.1 uncultured Macromonas sp. | reverse complement strand
TTGCCTGCATGGCAGACAACACCTGGGTGGACCGACTTGCGATTGAATTGCGGCAGGCCACCACCATGGCGGCATTTCGCAAAACCCAAGGATTATAGCAACAACGCGTGTGCGGCGTCAGCCCGGCATTTTGCGTATCCTCTGCACATGCTCACCCTGCTGCATCAGGCCCCGGCCAGCCCCCTTCCCTTGTATGGCGTTGACAGCAGCCGTCGCCTGGAGTCGCAGGCCCTCGCATTAACGCCGCCCCACGCATTGATGCAAAGGGCCGGATTGGCCGTTTTTGCCTGGGCCCGTGCGCTCTATCCACACGCACGCCAGGTAACCGTGGTGTGTGGCGGGGGCAACAACGGGGGCGATGGTTTGGTGGCGGCACTTGCTTGGCACCGTTTGTTCTCGCAGACGGGGGGCGCTGTGACGGTCGTGTGGCTCGGTGATGACACCCGCCTGCCCGCCGATGCCCGGGCCGCCTGGGAAGCCGCGCAGCGCGCCGGGGTCAAATTCACCCATAATCGCCCCATCGTGACCGACCTTTGGGTCGATGCCATGCTCGGCCTGGGCGTGGACCGACCGCTGGAGGGCATGTGGGCGCAATGGAGTGAATGGTTGCAAACCGCCAGCGAACCCGTGCTGTGCGTGGATTTGCCAAGCGGCCTGGATGCCGATCAAGGCCAGTGGTGGAGCCCTGCGCCTGTCACCCCTAGCGGCCCCCGACACACCTTGGCACTGCTGACTTTGAAACCCGGCTTGTTCACCGGCCAAGGCCGCGAAGTCAGCGGTAAACTTTGGTTTGACGATTTGGGGCTCAGTGCAATGCCCGTGACGGCGCAGCCACCGACCGCCTGGCTACATGGCACCGAGCACTGGCAGCCCTCGTGGCGACACCGACACAACAGCCACAAGGGCAGCCGTGGACAAGTGGTGGTGCTGGGCGGGCAGTCCCCCAGCGCAGGTTTGCCTGGCATGACCGGCGCGGCGTTGCTGGCGGCAAGAGCGGCCTTGCGCACCGGCGCGGGGCGGGTGTACGTCGGCCTGACCGGTAAGCTGCCGTCATCACACCCGTTGGCCGTGGATGCACTGCAACCCGAGTTGATGTTCCGTTCGCCACCGGACTTGATGGACACCGTGCGACAACCTGGGACCGTGACGGTTGCTGGGTGCGGCGGAGGCACCAGCGTGCTGGAGTGGCTGCCCGAGGTGCTGCAAGGCTCGCCAGCGCTGGTGCTGGACGCCGATGCCCTGAACGGACTGGCCCGCGAACCGGCCCTGATGACCGCGCTGGTGCAACGACGCGACAGGTCAGCGCTGACGGTACTGACCCCGCACCCGCTGGAAGCTGCGCGGCTGTTGGGCTGCGGCACCGAGGAAGTCCAGAACCACCGCCTGGACGCTGCGCAACGCCTGGCAGAACGCACCGGCGCGTGCGTGGTGCTGAAAGGTTCGGGCACGGTGGTGGCCACGCCAGGCTGCATTCCCACCGTCAACCCAACGGGGAATGGCCTGCTGGCCACCGCCGGGACGGGAGACGTGCTCGCCGGCATGATCGGCGCGCATTTGTCCACCCGGCACGATCGCCAGGCCCAGCCCACCGCAGCACAAACCGTGTGCAACGCGGTGTTCGCACATGGGCTGGCCGCAGACCAATGGCCGGAGGACAACCCCTTGCTGACCGCCAGCGACCTCAGGCCGCCGGCGCCTCAATGAGCGCTGGCGGGCTCATCGTTCGCGTCTGCCACTGTGGTGCGGTTGGCGCCCGGCACTTTCTGGCGCGCCATCAGCGTGTAAACCGTGGGCACCACAAAAATCGTCAGCAAGGTGCCCAGGGACATGCCGCCCACGATCACCCATCCAATCTGTTGACGGCTTTCGGCCCCGGCCCCTGACGCCAAGGCCAGCGGGACCGCACCCAGCACCATCGCGCCAGTGGTCATCAAAATCGGGCGCAAACGCAACTCAGCCGATTTCTTGACCGCCGACAGCACGTCCAGCCCCTGCTGGCGCAACTGGTTGGCGAACTCGACAATCAAAATCCCGTGTTTGGTGATCAACCCCACCAAAGTGATGAGGCCAATCTGACTGAACACGTTCAAGGTGCCGCCAGTGAGCTTGAGCGCCAACAACGCCCCAAGCATGGACAACGGCACGCTCAGCATGATGATGAGGGGGTCGATGAAGCTCTCGAACTGGGCGGCGAGCACCAGGTAGATGAACAACAGTGCCAGCACGAAAACGATAGCTAGCGAGCCTGACGCACTGCGGAACTCCCGGCTCTGGCCGTTGAGGTCGGTGGCATAGCCAGGGGGGAGTACTTCACGGGCGATCGAATCCATGACCTGCAGGGCTTGGCCCAACGCCAGATCGGGCGCAAGGTTGGCGGTGATGGAGGCGCTGCGCCGCTGACCGAAGTGGTTCAGCTCGCGCGGCACCACCACCTCCCGGGTCCGCACCAGCGAAGCCAGGGGAATCATCTGATCGTTGCGGCCGCGAACGAACAGCCGATCGATGTCGTCCGGCGTGCTGCGCTGGGACGACTCCGTCTGCACCACGACGTCGTACTGCTCACCATCGCGCTTGTAACGCGTCACGATACGCCCACCCAGCATGGTTTCCACCGTGCGGGCGATCGAATCCACGCTCACGCCCATGTCGGCGGCGCGGTCGCGGTCCACATCCAGGCGGATTTCGGGCTTGTTCAGGCGCAAGTCGGTGTCCACCTGCACGAAGCCGGGTATTTGAGCCAAGCGGTCCTGGAACTGGCGCACCACGCGGGACAGGTTTTCATAGCTGTCGCTGGTCACGATCACGTAATTGATGGGGCGTTCGCGAAAACCTTGCCCCAGGGACGGCGGCGTGATGGGAAAGGCACTGACACCGGGCAAGCCGGCGATGCGCGGTGCGACTTCACGGGCGATTTCCTGCGTCGTGCGCTCGCGCTCCTCCCACGGCTTGGCACGGAAAAACACGTTGCCCTGCGCCACCGAAGGGCTGCCAATGTTGGCGAAGATGCGGTCAAACTCGGGGTAATTCTGTCCGATCCGCTCGATGGCTTCGGCGTAGCGGCGGGTGTAATCCAGCGTGGCGCCGTCCGGGCCATTGATCACGGTGAGGATGACGCCCCGGTCTTCGAGCGGCGCCAGCTCCTGTTTGGTGGTGCTGAACAGCCACCAACTCCCCACCGCGCTGCCCGCCATGACGAGCAACACCAACCAGCGCACCTTCAGGGCACTGGCCAGCAGGCTGTTGTAGCCCCGGGTAATGGCGTTGAGCCCCGCCTCCATGCCCCGGTCGAATCGGTTCGGCTTGGGGTTGTGGCGCAACAATTTGGAACACATCATGGGCGACAGGGTGAGTGCGACAAACCCCGACACCAACACAGCGCCGGCCAGCGCCAACGCAAATTCGGCAAACAGGCGACCGGTGCGCCCCGGCGTGAAGGCCAGTGGGGCGTACACCGCCGCCAAGGTGAGCGTCATCGCCACCACCGCAAAGGCGATTTCGCGCGCGCCCTTGATGGCGGCGGCGAACGGCGTCAAGCCTTCTTCAATGTGGCGGTAGATGTTCTCCAGCACCACGATGGCGTCATCCACCACCAAACCGATCGCCAGCACCAGCGCGAGCAAGGTGAGCGTGTTGATGGAAAACCCGAACAAGGCCATCAACGCAAACGCGCCAATCAGGCTCACCGGGATGGTGACCAGGGGAATGATGGACGCACGCAGCGTGCGCAGGAACACGAAAATGACCAGCGAAACCAACACCACCGCTTCGGCAATGGTGGTGTAAACCGCCTTGATGGAGCGGTCAATGAAGACCGAGTTGTCGTTGGCGACCTGCACATCGATGCCCGGCGGCAGGTCTTGCCGCACTTTGTCGAGCAACGCATACACCGCCGCCGACAGCTCAAGCGGGTTGGCCGTGGCCTGGCGGATCACGCCGACGGAAATGGCGTCCCGTCCGTTCAAACGCACCGAAGTGCGTTCGTCCTGCGGGCCTTGCACCACGCGGGCCACGTCGCCGATCCGCACCGGCAATCCATTGACGGTGCGAATGGCCACCGCCGCGAACTGCTCGGGCGTGCGCAAGTCGGTGGACGCGGTGACGTTGAACTCGCGCTGCTGGCTCTCGATCCGCCCGGCTGGCACCTCCAGGTTGGAGCGTCGCAACGCATCTTCCACGTCCTGCACGGTCAAACGGTAAGCGGCCAGCCGGTCCGGGTCGAGCCACAAGCGCATGGAATACTTGCGCTCGCCGTACACCCGAACATCGGCGACGCCGGCGGCGGTTTGCAGCACGGGTTTAGCGATGCGGTTGGCGTAATCGGACAACTGCAATGCGGTGTGGGTGTCCGAGCTGAGCGCGATCCAGACCACCGGGAAGGCGTCCGCCTCCACCTTGGCCACCACCGGCTCGTCAATGCTTTGCGGCAAACGCCCACGGACCCGGGACACTTTGTCGCGCACCTCGGCGGCCGCAGCATCGGGGTCCCGCTCCAGCTTGAAGCGCACCGTGATCTGGCTTTGTTCCTGCCGGCTGATCGAGGTGATGACGTCCACCCCTTCGATGCCTGCGAGCGAATCTTCCAGCAGTTTGGTCACCTGAGACTCGACCACCTCGCTGGAAGCCCCCGGGAAACGGGTGCTGACGGTCACGTTGGGCTCGTCGATCTTGGGATACTCACGGACGGTCAACCCGTTGAACGACACCCAGCCCACCAGCAAAATGATGAGCGACAACACGGTGGCGAACACCGGGCGGCGAATGGAAACTTCAGGCAATTGCATGGGGTGACCTCTGCATCAACCCGCATTGGCGCGTTCTGGCTTGGGTAGCTGCTGCCCAGGGGGCGGGCCACCGGCAGGCGCCCCTGCACGGCTCATGTCCAACACGCGAACCGCTGTGCCGTCGCGCTGAAGGCGCTGTTGTCCGGCCACGACCACGGTATCCCCCTCCGCCAGCCCCTCCAGGATCTGCACCATCGCGCCCCGGCGCAGGCCCAAGGTGACCTCGGTGCGGCGCGACACCATCTTGGCGCCATCGCCCTCGCCTTCCTTTTCGAGCCGGAACACGGTCTGGCGCCCACCTTGGGGCACCACCGCTTCCTCGGGCACCATCAAGGCGGCTTCGTTCACCGACATCACCACCGTCACCCTGGCAAACAGGCCGGGGCGCAGCGGCGCACCTGGGGCAGGCGGCATGGCAGCACGCACCAACAGCGCCCGCCCATCGGCGTTCACCAGCGGATCGATCGCCAACACCTTGGCCACCAAGGTTTGTGACGGCAACGCATCGAGCTGGACCTGCACCGACTGTCCGGCCGACAAGCGAGCCTGATAGCGCTCGGGCATGCGGAAATCGACGTACAACTGAGACGTGTCTTCCAGATTGACCAGGTCGGCGCCGTCTTTCACGTAGTCGCCCAGGTTGACGCTGCGGATGCCCACGGTGCCGTTGAACGGCGCCACGATGGCCATGCGCGCCAAGCGGGCCTGGGCCAATTGCACTTGCGCTTCGGCCACTTGCAGGCTGGCCCGGCTTTCATCGAGTACCCGCTGGGCCACGAAATTCTGGGCCACCAGTTCCTCATTGCGTTTGAGGTTGGCGCGCGCGATCGACAGCTGGGCTTGCGACTGGCTCAACTCAGCCTTCTGCAAGGTGTCGTCCAGCTGAATCAGCAGTTGCCCCTGACGCACGGTGGCGCCGTCGGCGAACGCAATGCGGACCACCCGGCCGCTGACTTCGGGCCGCAACGTCACGCTCTGGCGGGAGCGTAGGGAACCCACGGTCTGCGCGTCGTCCACCAGCCGGGCGATCTGAACTTTGGTCACTTCGACGCTGGGGGTGCCGCCGCCTGGGCCACCAGCGCCACCGCCTGCCCCTCTGGCACCCGGAGCAGCAGATGGCGGCCCGCCAACGGGCGATGAAGCAGCCACCGAGGTAGACGATGCTGCCGTGGCCACGGCCGATCCGCTGGGGGCGCGCTGCACCCACCAAGCCAGCCCCGCCGCCACGGCAATGCCACCTGCCGCCACCCAATACACCAGTTTGTTCGCCATGAAATGGTTTGTGTTGACTTGATTTTGGGCAGCCGCAGCACCGCCGCCGTTAACCGCCCACTCTAGCAGTGTTGCACGCCGAGCGTTGATAGGCGGCTCAAAAACTCAGCTTTTACTTGGTGTTTACAAACACCGGGGCCAAGGGCGGCCTTCAACGGCGCGCCGGCACGCCCCGGTTGGCCAAGACATCGGCGCGCTCGTTGCCGGGGTCGCCCGCGTGGCCGCGCACCCAATGCCACTCGATCTGGTGCCCGCTTTTCGCCACCAATTCGTCGAGCTGCTGCCACAGATCCACGTTCTTGACTGGCTGCTTCGCCGCCGTTACCCAACCTTTGGCCTTCCAGCCCTTGAGCCATTCCGTGATGCCCTTGCGCACGTACTCGCTGTCCAGGTACAGTGCCACCCGGCAGGGCCGCTTCAGCGCGGCCAGCGCCTCGATCACCGCGGTCAACTCCATGCGGTTGTTGGTGGTCAGGGGCTCGCCGCCGAACAGTTCCTTCTCAACCGCGCCGGAGCGCAGCAAAACGCCCCACCCACCCGGCCCGGGGTTGCCTTTGCATGCCCCATCGGTATAGATCACCACCTGATTCACAACACATGTCCTTAACGGGAAGTTGGCGGTTGCCTGAGGCTGGGCCGGCTGACCACAGCCACCGGTGCCGCAGCCGCACGGCGAGGCTTCCACGCGGGCCCCAGCAGGTGCATGCCGCGCACTCGCTTGACCGCCACCAAAAAATACACCGCGCCCAATGGGGGCCACCAACGCGCACCCACGCGGTCCATCCATTGAAAGCGTTGCAACCATTTTTCGCTGCGCACTGCGGGCCGGTAGGCCCCCATGCGACAGCTTTCGACTTCAAAACTCAGCAAGCGCAACCAGTCGCGCAAGCGCCAATGTCCGATGAACTCGCCCGCCTCGGGCAGGTAAAGGCGCGCCCAACGGCTGTGACCCAAACCCAGGCGGGCCAAGGCATGAGCACGGTATTGCCGCAAGCCCCACAAGCTGGCCGGGTTGAGACCGGAAATGACCACCCGCCCTTCGGGACGCAACACTCGCTCCACCTCGCGCAACACCGCGTGCGGGTCGGCGCTGAGTTCGAGCGTGTGGGGCAACAGCAGCAGGTCCAGGCTTTGCGCCTCAAACGGCAAAGCGGCGGCGTGGGTCACCAACGCCACGCCTGGCGGCAAGTTGGAGCCCAGCGCCTCAGGCACCGCCAACCAGCGGTGGGGCATTCGGTTGGCGGCCAAGGCCTGTAACTGCGGCAACCCCAGTTGAACCGCGTTGTAGCCGAACAGATCCACCACAGCTTCGTCAAACCGGGCTTGCTCCCAGGCCAGCAGGTACTGACCTGGCGCAGTGGCGAACCAAGCCGCCTGCTCTTCGCCGAGCGCGGTGCTGGCCGGGTCCAGCCCGAGCGAGGGTTCAGGATTCGATGGCTTCATTGACCGCCGGAGGCTGCGCCAGCACGGTCGCGCGAATCATCTCGCGCATGGCTTTTTTCTCGGGGAAACTGAGGGTGCGGGCCAATTCGCGGCGCACCCGCAACAGCAGGTGGCGGTCGGTCTCGGGCGGCACGCCCTGGCTGTTCTGCATTTCCTCGAACAGGTCCAGGCGGGCATCCGAGGTTTCTTCGTTCCACCAGTCTTGAATCACCCGCTCGACCTGGGCATGCCAGTCGTCGTCCGGGGCTTGCTGAGACTGAGCCATGTCCGGGCCGTGTGACGCCTCAGCCTCGCGCTCACTCTCCAAAGGAGCGCGAGGCGCGAAATAGCTGCTGCCCGGTGTGGTCAATGCTTGCCAGGCGCCAGGGTTCAACGACACCCGGCGATCGGCCTGCATCAGCAAGCGCGCCCAACTGGGATCGTCGCTCAGCAGGCGACCAAAGTCGCTCGACGCCTCGTCGGCAACCAACACCACCTTCATACCGCGCCACTGGGCTTCGTCGATGTAGGGAATCAGGCGCTCGTCGTCACTGGCGACCAACACCTGCTGGCAACCACCGCGCTGCGCGAGCTGGGTCAACTCCAGCCCCAAAGAGCGCACGAGGCCCAAGCCACCGTCGATGCCGTGGGCCGGCACCATGCGCAGCAGCACGTCGTCCAGCAACTCGGTGGGGGGACGATCGGTGAACAAACAGGTGCGGATGAGCTGGCTGTCGGGCGACGCGACCCGCGTCAGGTGACCGAACACGGAAGTCAGCGCGCCGCGTTGCAGCGCGACGGTGGTGGTTGTGCCCGCTTGCTGGGTGGCCAGCCAACTCAGGTAACGTTCATCCACCAGCGCCACAGACTGGGTATGGCCGGCCGCCGAGCCGGATGTGGCGCCGAAACGGCCGCCCGGACGTTTGGCCAGATGAAATTTGGTTTTGATATTGTTCATAAAAATCGATATAACAACGACGCACTAATGCCAAGGGTGCCACCCTGACTGTAAGGCCCTGCATTTTGGCACGGAACCCGGCGCTTGGTTCCCCGGGCTTTGTTAAGCTCGCCGGGGTGAACTTCGCTCAACTTCTGTTCCCGGATTTTTCGCTCATCCTGTGCGGCTATTTGCTGTGCCGCTACACCGCGCTGGACCGTTCGGTCTGGCAACCGCTGGAGAGCTTGGTCTACTTTTTCATGTTCCCGGTGCTGCTGTTCCACTCGATCGTGCGGACACCGCTGGAATGGCAATCAGCCACCCAGATGATGGGCGCCGGCGTGACGCTGGGGCTGGCCGGCATTGCCATGGCTTACTCGCTACGGCGATGGCCCCTGGTGGGTCGCCACCTCGACGGCCGGCTGCAAGCTGCCAGCGCACAGGTGGCGTTTCGGTTCAATTCTTTCATTGTGCTGGCCCTGGTGGACAAGGTGGCCGGGCCGCAAGGCATGCCGCTGGTGGCGGTGTTGATTGGGGTGTGCGTGCCGCTGTTCAACGTGGCGGCGGTGTACCCAATGGCACGCCACGGCCAGCGCGGGCTATGGCGAGAGCTGGTGCGCAACCCGTTGATCATCGCCACCTTGAGTGGGCTGCTGGCCAACCTGGCTGGATTGTCCATTCCTGAATGGCTGGCGCCGACGACCAACCGGATCGGCCAGGCCGCCCTGGCGCTGGGCCTGATGGCGGCGGGTGCGGGCATGCAGTTGGGCCGCATGGCGCAGGCACAAACCCTGGCCGTGCTGGTGATCGTGATCAAACATTTTCTGTTGCCGGTGGCTGCGCTGGGCGTGGCATGGGCATGGCAACTGGACCCGCTGGCGTCCACGGTGCTGCTGATGTTTTCGGCCGTGCCGACCGCGTCGAGCTGCTACGTGCTGGCGGCCCGCATGGGCTACGACGGCCCGTATGTGGCGGGATTGGTGACCGTGTCCACCGTCATGGGCATGGCAAGCCTGCCGTTTGCGCTGGGTTGGCTGGTCCAGTTCCGTTGAGGCAGACCGGCCGTCAAGGCTCGCCCGCCAAGGCCCGCAACCGGGCTTCGATCGCCTGTTGAGCGGGTGCATCGCCCGCCTGCTCAGCCAGGCGCTGGGCCACCAGCAACCACGCATGCAACGGACGCCGCCAGCCTTGGGCAGATGCCGTGTCAATGGCCAATGACACCACCGCTGGCGACGCCTGCCCGGCACGCAGCAAAGCGGCTGCAGCCACTAGGCGCGCCAACGGGTCTTGAATGGGACGGATCAGATCGCCTGGCTCCGCGCTCGCAGCCGTGGAGCTGGAGCTCGTGGCAGCGATGAGACGTGCCACGGGCTGGTGCAGAACGGGCAACCATTCTACGTCAGCCAGCGCAGGTTCCCCTGTCAGGTAATGCCGATAGGCCAGTTCCGCCACGCCAGGCTGCGGCCAGCGGGTTTCGTGCTCCGTGCAAAACTGGGCGTCCAGCGCGGCCTGCCGCACCGCGCAGCGCAGCAACTCCAGTCGGGCCAGTAGCGCTGGATCGGCTGTGGCTGACACATCGGCCAGCGCGCGCCGCCATTCTGCGGTGGCCACGCGGTCCAGCCCCTGCAGGTCAGCCCGGGTGGCGCGTTCTGCCGCACCATGGGCGCTGACCTGCCAATCGGGGGGCAATGGCCCAGACGCACAAGCGACCAAGCTACACACCAAGACGGCCACCGTCGAAAAACCCAACCAGGGCGAGCGCATCATGGCAAACGGAGGGTGTGATCGCGGGCAAAAGGCCAGCGCTTGTGAATGTCATGAACCAAACCATCGACCTTGCGCAGGCTGGCTTCCACGTCGGCGCGCAACGCGTCCAGATCGACGGTGGCGCTGCGGGTGTTCTCGGCGATGCCCTGCGCCTCTACCAGAACGCCGTCCACGCGCTGCAAGGTCAGCCGGGCATCGGCCAGCAGGCGCTGCATTTCGCGCACGGTGGCCTGGGTGTCGTCCATCAACCCGGCCTCGCCGAACACGCGCTGGTCGGCCCGCCCCAGAATTTGTTCGGTGCGTTGCGCCACCGCGTCCATACGCACCATCACCTGACGGGCATCGTCAAACACTTTCATCAAGCGCTCGCGGTCTTTGGGGTTGCCCACCAACAGGTCGAGCGCCCCCCCCGATCCGTTCAAGCGGCCCGTGGCTTGCTCCAATTGACGCAGGCTGCCGTTGAGCGGCGAGCCCTCGGCCGTCATGCCGTTGAGGTTGTCGAGCAAATCGCGCACCGCACTGACCAAACGTGGAATCTCGGCCATGGCGTCGCCTTTGAGCACCGGGCGCTCCGCACCGTCGTCCAACGGTGGGGCCTCGAGCATGCCGGTGTAGGCGCGGATGCGGGTAGCGCCCACCAAGCTGCGCTCCATGGTGAAAACGCTGGTTTCGCGCAGCCAATGCGCGTCTTTGCGAGGCACGTCGATCACGATGCGTGCGCTGCCGTCGGGTCCCAGTTCAATGCGCCGGACACGGCCGATGGGAAAGCCCGAAAACGTCAGGTCCATGCCGACCGACACGCCTTCGGAATCGTCGGCCACCAGCACCAGTTCCTGAGTGGACTCGAAAGCACCCCGCGCGTACAGTAGGTACAGGCCGGAACCGATGACCAGCAACACCAAGGCCAGCACCAGCACGGCCGCCTTGAATTCAACGCCGACCACGCCAGGCGCAGCAGATTCGGGCACAGGTTCGTTCATGGGGTCAATAATAGTTGCCCATCAGCGAAACAGCCTCGATGGCCAGCAAGGCCAACGCCATGCGCACCAGGGACTGCAGCTCGGAACGGGCACGCGCCTCGGGCCGGGGTGAATCGTGCAGGCTGGAGGCGAGCGGGATCAAGGCCACTATGAGTGCGAAAAACAAGGTTTTAAAACTGAAAATCAGCGTGACCGAGGGGTTGAACACCTGCCCGACCAAGCGGGTGTAGCCGTCGAGCGCCCAAGGGGTGAAGCCGTAGATGTTCAGGTAGGCCAGCACCAGCGCGACCACACAACTGACGGCGACCAGCATGACCACCGAAAACATACCGGCCAGCGCTCGCGGAAGCACCCAGTCCGCCCAGGCCGTGCGATCCCACACCTCGTTGACACGCGCCTGCCCGCTGTCTCGTGCCGACAGCAGCTCCGCACTTTGGGGAATGGTGATGCGCAATGCCACGAACAAGGCCGTGCCCAGCGGGATCAACTCCAGCACCAACACACGAACCACCATGTCCACCGCGTACTGAGACAGGCCGTAACTTTGCGCCGTGACCACGACGATGCGGATTAGGACCAGCCCGAGCAGCGAGGACAGCACCACAAACCACAACAGCACTGGCGCGGTGGCCTGGTACAAGTGCTGTGCCAACATCGGCCAGCGCGCGCGCCGGTAGCTGGACGGAGACAGCGCGAGCACCAAAATCACCGCGCCCAGGTGCACTATTTCCCAACCTTGCCGCACAGCCACCACCACGCCGTGAAGACTGCGCTGCACGTGTGAAACCAAATGGTGGAGCCATCCCATGAGGGCGATGTTACCCCGCTTGGGCCAGAGCCCACAGCACATGCTCGCGCACCAACTCGCTGGGGTGGGTCAAACGGCGGTGGAGCGCTTGCTGCAGGGCGTCGCGCTCCGCAACAGGCGGCTGTTGTGCCAGCGCGTTACCGAGTGCCACGGCGATGTTGCGCAACCAGCGCTCATGGCCGATGCGGCGTATGGGGTTGCCCTCGGTGTGGCGCAAGAACTCGGGCTCGTCCCAAGCAAACACATCCACCAGCGGGCGCCCCACCAGGGCGCTGCGGGCATCGAAATCAGGCAACAGGCTGCGGCGCGCAAACTTGTTCCAAGGGCAAGCGAGTTGGCAATCGTCGCAACCGTAGATGCGGTTGCCCATGGCTCGACGCCATTCCAGCGGAATGGGACCTGGGTGCTCGATGGTGAGGTAGGAAATGCAACGCCGCGCATCGACCCGGTACGGCGCCACGATGGCACCCGTGGGGCAAGCCACTTCGCACGCGTTGCAATGGCCACAGTGTGCAGTGACAGGTTCGGTCGGCGTCAACGCCAGATTGACGTAGATCTCGCCGAGGAAAAACATGGAGCCGCCCTGCCGGTCCAGCGTCAAGGTGTGTTTGCCGCGCCAACCTTGGCCGCTGCGGGTGGCCAGCTCCACCTCCAGCACCGGGGCGGAATCGGTGAAGGCCCGGTGCTGAAACCCGCCAGCCAAGGCCAGTGAAGCATCGATGCGTTCGGCCAGTTTTTGCAGGCGTTGGCGCAGCACCTTGTGGTAATCCCGCCCCCGGGCGTACACCGACACCACCGCTTCACCAGCACGCTCCAGGCGGGTCTGCTCCTGGCTCACCCAATCATCGGGGGTGTCGCGGGGCAGGTAATCCATGCGCGCGGTGATGACACTGACCGTGCCTGGCACCAGCTCGGCCGGGCGGGCGCGCTTGAGGCCGTGGGCCGCCATGTAAGCCATGTCACCCTGGAAGCCGGCGGCCAGCCAAGCCAGCAAACCCGGCTCGGCGCTGGACAAGTCAATACCGGCCACGCCAATCTGGGAAAATCCCAGCTCGCGGCCCCAAGCCTGCCATTCTGTCACCGACGCTGAGCCCATTTGCATGGGCGAATTGTAGAAAGTTTGCCCATGACCGACGTGCCCCTGCGGCGGAGCGATGCCCACCGGCGTTGCGCTACCGAAGCCGATACGCAGGCCTTTGCCCACCACTTGGCACAACACCCCGCTGTAGGCGGCGCACTGATTGCGCTGCACGGCGACCTGGGTGCGGGCAAAACCACGCTGGTGCGGCACCTGCTAAGGGCTTTGGGCGTGCAGGGGCGCATCAAAAGCCCGACCTACGCCGTGGTGGAGCCGCACCAGGCGCCCCCCAGCCCGCTGTGGCCTGCGGGCCTGGACATTTGGCACTTTGACTTCTACCGCTTCAACGACCCCAGGGAGTGGGAGGATGCGGGTTTTCGAGAACTTTTTGCGCAGCCCGGGCTCAAGTTGGTCGAATGGCCTGAAAAAGCAGCGGGCGTGCTGCCCCCCCTTGATTTGGAAATCACCCTCACCACCATGGACGACGACAGCCGCGAACTGACCTTGCATGCCGGCTCCGCACGCGGCCTGACCTTGCTGGAGCACCTGACCCGATGAAGCGCCGCGAGGTACTGACGCGCCTGGGCCCTGGTGGCGCGCTGCTGTTGTGGCTGGGCCCGCAACACATCGCCTGGGGGGCAAGCATCGTGGCGGTGCGCATCTGGCCGGCGCGCGACTACACACGGGTCACCATCGAATCGGACGCCAAGCTGCAAGCCAAGCCATTCCTGATCACCGACCCGCCCCGGCTGGCGGTGGACATTGAAGGCATTGACCTCATTCCTGGCCTGCGTGAACTGGTCAGCCAGGTGCGCTCGGACGACCCGAACATTTCGGGCATCCGCGTTGGGCAGAACGCCCCGAACGTGGTGCGGATGGTGGTGGATTTGAAGCGGCCGATCACCCCTCAGGTGTTTGGCCTGGACCCCGTGGCCGCCTACCAACACCGCCTGGTGCTGGATTTGTACCCCGTGGAAGCGGTAGACCCGCTGGAAGAACTCATCAGCCAACGGCTGCAACCGAGTGGCACCCCTGCCGCCGCTGTGGCAACGCCTGCCGCTCCTGTGCCCGACGCCACCGATCCACTGGGCGCGCTGATTGAGCAGCAAGCGCGGGGTGCTGCCGCACCTGCTGCACCTGCTGCACCTGCAGCGGGCGGGGGGCCGGGGGCCGGGCCCCCACCCCCGGCCGCCCGCGCCGTTGCGCCGCCTGCTTCTACCACCGCAGCGCGCCCCGCGTTCCCCGCCAAGACCCGCCCGGGAATCAGCGCACCAGCCACAGACCGTCTGATCGTCGTGGCATTGGACCCAGGCCACGGTGGCGAAGACCCCGGCGCCATTGGCCCGGGTGGCACGCGCGAAAAGGACGTGGTGCTGGCCATCGCCCTGCAGTTGCAGGAGCGCATCAACCGCACCCAGGTCAACGGCAACGCGATGCGCGCCTTTCTGACCCGCGATGGCGACTTTTTCGTGCCCTTGCACGTGCGGGTGGAGAAGGCGCGCCGGGTACAAGCCGACCTGTTCGTCAGCATCCATGCCGATGCGTTTTTCACGCCACGGCCCCAAGGGGCCAGCATTTACGCGCTCAGCGAACGAGGCGCCACCAGCGCCGCCGCGCGCTGGATGGCCAACAAAGAAAACGCCGCTGACGTGGTGGGTGGCCTGAACGTGAAGGCCAAGGATGCCCAGTTGCAGCGCGCCCTGCTGGACATGAGCACCACCGCCCAGATCAACGACAGCCTGCGCTTGGGCGGCGCCATGCTGGGCGAAATGGGCCGCGTGGGCAAGCTGCACAAACCCCGGGTCGAGCAAGCGGGGTTTGCGGTCCTGCGAGCGCCCGACATTCCCAGCGTGCTGGTGGAAACCGCGTTCATCAGCAACCCAGACGAGGAAAAACGCCTGCGGACACCCCGTTTTCAGGCCGAAATGGCCGATGCGCTGCTGCGTGGCATCGTGCAGTACTTCAGCAAAAACCCGCCACTGGCACGCAACCGCCCGCTGTAAGGGCTGCGGCCTGGCTGGCCGTCAAATCGGATAGATCAGTGAATTCAGGACCATTTCGCTGTCGTACACGCAACGCCGTTCGCGCAGGCGCAGTTCGCCATCCAAACGCACGAACGTGTCGATGTAGCGCCCTACGTTGAACACTTCGCTGACGCTGCCCGGCTTGGTGCGAAACACCGCGTAGTTGGCCTGGGCCTCCACGGTGCCGGCCGCTTCGTCCACCGCCAGCACACGCGCCGGGCTGACCACATGGCGCATGTAGTACGGGCCGTGGTAGATGGTCTGGGTGACGCCGTGCACCCGGTCGCGCATCATGCCCTGGCTCTCCAGCCTGATCAGTGCCAGCGGCAGACCCCGGTCGAAGTTTTCGCGGGCTTGTACCAAGTAGCGCCCGTCGGGCACGAAAAAATCGGGCCAGTCCGCGTAGCGCTTTTCGTCCAGCGCGGCGGTGTAGTCGGCGTTGAACAGGTTGATCTGGTGGTGCAACCACAGGCTGTCTTGCGGCGTCATAGGCCCATCGCTTTCTGCCAGTAGGCGTACATGCCGCGAATCAGGGTTTCGGTGACCATGTGCTCGGTAGGTGGTTGGCCCAGGCCGGGGTCTTTGCCACCCAGCTCGCACAAGGTGCTGCCCTGCCTCAGCCCATCGCTGTTCCATTGGGCGAAGCCGTCCTGGCTGAACTCGATCACCTCGCCGTCGTCGGCACTGACGAAACCGGCCGGGCCGAACAGGTTGGCCTGCCGCAAACGGCGCTCGGTCATCTCGGGCGTGTCGTCGGCAAAGCCGAAGTGGGTCCAGACAAAGTCGAAACTGCCATTGCCGCGTGGCTGGATGTGCCGGGTGGACAACGAATTGACCTGCTGCTGCACGATCAGGCTGGGGAACAGGGTGATCATGGTCACCGTGGGGGAGATGGACTGGCCGGGGTTTTGTGGGTCGTCCACCGTCCACCACGGCTCGGGCTGCACATCGAGCAGGCGCGGGTCGTTCAACGCCATGTTGGCCTTGAAGCTGGTCACGCCCTGAGTCACATCGGTCTGCACGCCCGAGTCCTTGGCCGGGCCCTGGCCGCCATCGTTGCGGCGCGACAGCATCACCGCGTGGCGGCCGTGTGCGTCCATCACCATGCGGCTTTTCTGGTCGGCGCGCCACAGGCCAAAGGTGACGAACCAGGTGTGCAGCAGGCCCGGGTGGTAGGGATCTTTGATGTTCTCCAGCATCAGCTTCCAGTTGCCGGGAATGCGCTGGCGGTTGTAGCCCAGCAAGGTGAGCGGCCGCGAGCCGTTGGAGCTCTGGAAAATGCGGTCCAGCCAGGGCAAGATCTGCGGACCCAGGTAATCGCGCAGCGGCTCGGCAGCGTCGCTGAAGGTGGCAAACACCAGACCGTGCAGCACTTCTACCCGCAGTTTGGTCAGGCCATTGGCCTTGAGGTCGAAATCGGCTGGCATGCCGCCGTGGGTGCAAGGGCCGTTTTCGGTGACGACCTTGACGCCGTCTTTGAAGGGCAAGCCGGCCAGGTCGCCGTTGAGCTTGTAGGTCCACTGGTGGTAGGGGCAGACGAAGCTGCGCGCGTTGCCATGCGGCTCCTGGCAAAAGCGCACGCCCCGGTGCGCACAGCGGTTTTCCACCACGCGGATGCCGTGGTCGGTGGCGCGGTCTTTGGGCATGACGCGGTCGCGCACCAGAATGACCTGCCGCTCGCCCACCCAGCTCAGCTTGTAGTCACCCACGTTCGGGATTTCCACTTCCAGGCCCACGTAGCTCCAGTGTGGGCCGTAAAACAGTTTGTCCAGCTCTTGCTGGTACACGGCCGGGTCGGTGTAGGCCCAAAAGGGCACGCGGCCGGCGCTGGCGTCAGACGGTCTAACGGGCGGAGATGAAGTGGTGGCGTCCATGGGCAAATAATATGCACACATACTATTTATGACCACTCGGGTTTTTACCAGCCCATCGACGACGCAGGGTCAATGCCAACCCGCCTTCTACAATTCGCCGGGTGAACACCGCCGCCCCGCCCCGCCCCCACCTGCAGCCCCGCCGCCCCATTCAGGAACTGCCCGACGAGCTGATCAGCCAGATCGCTGCCGGCGAAGTGGTCGAACGCCCCGCCTCGGTCGTTCGGGAGCTGGTGGACAACGCGCTGGACGCGGGCGCCACCCAAGTGACGGTGCGTCTACTCGCTGGCGGGGTACGGCTTATCTCAGTCGAAGACGACGGCTACGGCATTCCGCCCGGCGAGTTGGCCACCGCGTTGAAGCGCCACGCCACCAGCAAAATCCGCAACTTGGCGGAACTGGAGGCGGTGGACACCATGGGTTTTCGGGGCGAGGCCCTGGCCGCCATCCATTCGATCGCCGACGTGAGCTTGCTGTCGCGCCACCTGGACGCGCCCGACGCCCACGGCTGGCTGCTGCAAGGCCGCACCGGCGAAATCACCCCGGCCGCGCGCACACCAGGCACCACGGTGGAGGTGCGTGAACTGTTCTACGCTACACCGGCGCGACGCAAGTTCCTGAAAACCGACGCCACCGAACTGGCCCATTGCCTGGAAGCAGTGCGCCGCCATGCGCTGGCCCGCCCGGAAGTGGGCTTCGCGGTCTGGCATGAGGGCAAATTGGTGGAACAGTGGCGAGCGCAGCCGACGGAGAGCGCAGACGAGGCTGCCGCACTCAGCCCCCGCCTGGCCGACGTGTTGGGCGATGATTTCCTGGCCGAAAGCCTGCCAGTGCAATGGCAAGGCACCGGGCTGCGCGTGTGGGGCCGGGTGGGCCTGCCCGACAACGCCCGGGCTCGCGCCGACCGCCAATTCGCCTACGTCAATGGCCGCTACGTGCGCGACAAGGTGATCACCCACGCGGCGCGCAGCGCCTACGAAGACGTGTTGCACGGCCAACGGCAACCGGTGTACGCATTGTTCGTGGAGATCGATCCTGCGCGGGTGGACGTGAATGTGCACCCGACCAAGATTGAGGTGCGCTTCCGCGACAGCCGCGAGGTACACCAAGCGGTGCGGCACGCGGTGGAAAACGCACTGGCGGTGCCACGAGCCGCTTTGGCCGCCAGCGCTGCGAACACAGCACCTTCCAGCCCACCCTGGACCGGCGACACATCTGCATCCAGCACACCATTGATGCGGCCACAAACCCAATTGGGGCTGGACGTCAACGCCGCACCGCCCTCGTTTGCCCCAGCCGGTGCTTGGCTGCGCCGAGACGAACGGCCGGTAGGCCAGCAAGTGAGCGATCTGGCGGCGTTGTGGCGCCCCGCTTCTGCGCCCGTCGTAAACAACGTGATACCAGATACCACGCCAGTGGCCCCACCCGCCACAGCGGAAGCCACTTGGCCGCTGGGTCGTGCGATCGCCCAACTGCATGGGGTGTACGTGCTGGCCGAAAACACCCAGGGCCTGGTGCTGGTGGACATGCACGCCGCGCACGAACGCATCGTGTACGAACGGCTCAAAGTCCAGCTTGACACGGCGGGCGACAGCCCTTTGCCCAGCCAGCCGTTGCTGATTCCCGCCACCTTTGCGGCCACCCCCGCCGAAGTAGCGACGGCAGAAACCTACACCGATACCCTGCACCACCTGGGCCTGGACATCAGCCCGTTTTCGCCGCAAACGCTGGCAGTGCGGGCGGTGCCTGCCGCTTTGGCGCAAGGCCAGGTGGTGGAGCTGGCGCGCAGCGTGTTGGCCGAACTGGCGCAGCACGACGCCGCCACGGTGGTGCAGCGCGCACGCAACGAACTGTTGGCCACCATGGCTTGCCATGGCGCGGTTCGCGCCAACCGCAAGCTGACACTGGAGGAAATGAACGCTCTGTTGCGCCAGATGGAAGCCACCGAACGCAGCGATCAATGCAACCACGGTCGGCCCACCTGGCGCCAACTGAGCATGCGTGAACTGGATGCCCTGTTCCTGCGGGGGCGCTAAATGCACCAATAATGAGCCTTAATTGCACCTACTCAGTGCGTCTAAAAGATTAATGCACAACAATTGTGGAAAATAACGGGTTGACCCTGATATTTGCACCACAAAGAAACACACCAACGCCCACGACTTCATCCGATACGTCGCCGACCGCAACACCGGTCAACCCGAGTTTCTGCAGGCCGTCACCGAGGTGATCGAAAGCCTGTGGCCCTTCATTGAACAGCACCCGCGCTACGCCGACCATGGCGTGCTGGAGCGACTGGTGGAACCCGAGCGGGTGGTGATGTTCCGCGTGAGTTGGGTGGACGACCACGGCACCGTGCAGGTCAACCGCGGTTACCGCATCCAGCACAGCATGGCCATCGGTCCGTACAAGGGCGGCATCCGGTTCAACCCGTCGGTCAACCTGTCGGTACTCAAGTTCCTGGCGTTTGAGCAGACCTTCAAGAACGCGCTGACCACCCTGCCCATGGGCGGCGGCAAAGGCGGCTCGGACTTCGACCCCAAGGGCAAGAGCCCGGCCGAGGTCATGCGCTTCTGCCAGGCGTTCGTGATGGAGCTGTTCCGCCACGTGGGCCCGGACACCGATGTGCCGGCCGGCGACAGAGGCGTGGGTGGCCGCGACGTCGGCTACATGGCCGGCATGTACAAGAAGC
>CAZGDZ010000007.1:0-20713 GCA_964524855.1 uncultured Macromonas sp. | reverse complement strand
GTGGCAATTGCGCCAGCTTGATGGGGTGGAAAGCACCAACTCGCTGGCATTGCTCAACCGGCGCATGCTGGCGGGCCTGAACGAAGGCAACCCGCGCTGGTACGAGTTTCTGCCCAACCAGGACATGCTCAACACCGTTACAGCTGGTGCGCCGCGCGGCCTGTACAACGACTCGTGCGGCCTGTTGACACTGTACGTTTACCTGCGCGATCACAAGGCCGGCACGCTGGACCGTGTGGTGCAGCACGCCGAGGCGTTCGCCCAGGCCAACAACACCGACGACGTTCAGTTCATGCTCGCTGCCGGGTCAGCCGGCATCGAGGCCGCCACCAACATCGTGGTCAAGCAATCGTGGCAACTCATGATGGTGTTGGTCTACAGCGCGGTGGTGGTGTTGTGCCTCATCACCTTCCGGTCCTGGCAGGCTGTGTTGGTTGCGGTGTTGCCGTTGTTGCTGACGTCGTTCATGGCCGAGGCCTTGATGGTGTACCTGGGCATGGGGGTGAAGGTGGCGACCTTGCCGGTGATCGCGCTGGGCGTGGGCATTGGGGTGGACTACGCCCTGTACATCTTGTCTGTCACCTTGGGCCAACTCCGCCAGGGCCTGGGTCTGTCGGCCGCGTACTACCGCGCGTTGTTGTCCACCGGCAAGGTGGTGATGTTGACTGGCGTGACGCTGGCCGTTGGTGTCGTCACCTGGGTGGCCAGCCCGATCAAGTTCCAGGCCGACATGGGCCTGCTGCTGGCGTTCATGTTCGTCTGGAACATGTTGGGTGCCCTGGTGCTGGTGCCAGCTTTGTCTTGCTTCCTCCTGCGTGCCAAGCCGCAGGCGTGATTTTTCTGGAGTGTTGAATGTTCAAGTATTTCCCCACCAACTACGTTTGGAACCTTTCCGTCAACCTCGCCATTGAAATGGGCGCGCGCATCGGTGAAATCGAGGTGATGTGTGCGCCGTTGCAGGAGGCGGCCAAGGCGCCCGACGCGGCTGGTACGCAAGCGTTTCGCGAAACCTGGGTGCACATGGCTGACAAGCTTTGCAGCTTGGCCGAGGAAGACCTGGAGCGCGGCCGGCGCTTTTCGGCCGGTGAAAAGTACAACCGCGCCGCGACTTACCTGATCACCGCAGAGCGCCTGTTGGCCCACGGGGCCCCTGGGCGAATGGCTTTGTACCAGCGCTTTTTGGACACGTTTGCTCAAGGCCTTGCATTGACTGGCGAGAACTGCGAACGGGTCGAGATTCCTTACGAAGGTCAACACATTTCGGGGCTGTTCACCCGTGCCGAAGGCGTGAATGGTCCTGCACCGGTATTGGTACAACTGAACGGCTTGGACTCCACCAAAGAGATGAAGTACCGCGTGGGTTTGCCCGCCTGGCTCGCGAAGAGGGGAGTCTCATCTTTAGTCATTGATCAACCGGGCACCGGCGAGGCTTTGCGCTTGCATGGCATGACCGCGCGCTTTGACACCGAGCATTGGGCCAGCCGCGTGGTGGACTGGCTGGAAACCCGCGCTGATGTGGACCCCAAGCGCATTGGTTGTGAGGGGGTGTCCCTGGGGGGCTACTACTGCCCGCGCGCGGTCGCCATGGAACCGCGATTTGCTTGCGGCGTGGTGTGGGGGGCCAACCACGACTGGCGCGATGTGCAAAAGCGCCGTCTGGAAAAGGAAGGCAGCTTCCCGGTGCCCCATTACTGGTCCCATGTGTGCTGGGTGTGGGGCGCCAAGGACGTCGATGACTTCATGCAGATTGCGGAGAACGTCCACCTCGATGGCGTGGTGGAAAAGATTCGCGTTCCATTCCTGGTCACTCATGGTGAGAAGGATTCGCAGATTCCCCTGAAGTGGGCGCACCGCACCTATGAGCAACTGGTCAACAGCCCCAAGCGTGAGTTGAAAGTGTTCACCGACCGAGAGGGCGGCGTCCAGCACTCCAGCTTTGACAACAGCATCAACGCAGGCCACTACATCGCCGACTGGGTGGCAGAGGCCCTGGGTGGCCGTACTTCTAACTGAACAGGAGACCGAAACATGAACATCACTGGCATTGAAACACTGGTTTTTGGCGTCGAAGACATGGCAGCGTGCAGCCAGTACCTGCTGGACTACGGGCTGGAGGAGGCCCCTGGCCAACCCCACCGATATGTGGCTTTGGACGGCACGGGCGTGGAGTTGTACGCAGCCACCGATGCGGCCTTGCCGCCAGCACCCAACGGCACTCAGATGCGAAAGTGCGTGATGGGCGTAGCCGATGAGGCAACGCTGCAAGCCATTGCGGCCGAGTTGTCGCGCGACCGCGAGGTCAAGCGCCTGGCCGATGGCAGCCTGGAAAGCGTGGATGACGTCGGTTTTGTGATCGGCTTTCAGGTGACGCGGCGTTCGCCGCTGCACCTGATGGGCGAGGTGTCGAATGCGCCCGGATCACCGATTCAGCGCACAGCCAACCAACTCGGTGTGGATGCCGCCCGTGGCCGCATTCAGCCACGCAGCTTGTCGCACTTGGTGTATTTTGTGCCGGACGTGGCCAAAGCCGAATCGTTCTATGTGAGCCGGCTGGGCTTTCGCGTAACGGACCGCTTTGAAGGCGTGGGCCCATTCATGCAACCGGCAGGCGCGTTGGACCACCACAGTCACTTTCTGATTGGCGCCCCGGCGTTCATGCAAGGTGTCGAGCACTTCACCTTCCACTTCGGTGGGCCCACAGAAGTCGTGCAAAACGGTAATCGCTTTATCGAGGCCGGGTACCAAGGTTTTTGGGGCCCAGGGCGACACATTTTTGGGTCTAACTGGTTCTGGTACTTCAACAGCCCATTTGGTTGTCACGTGGAAATGGACGCCGACATGGATCAGCACGACAACACCTGGCAGCCGCGTGTGGCCAAGTTGGGGGCCGATGCTTCCCAGGCCTTCTTGCTGCGCCGGCGTGACAAGTGGGCGCCAGGTCCCGGCACCCCGGAGAACGGTGACTACGCGTAACCATGACCGCCGGATTGCCATCCTTGAGCGGGGCTTTGTGCCACGTGTCAGACCTGACTGAAGGAGAGGCGCGCGGCTTTTGGCCGGATGAGGATGGCCAGGACCGGTTCTTCATTGTGCGCCACCAAGAACAGTTGCACGCGTGGCGCAATGCGTGCCCGCATGTGCAGGGTGCGCCCATGGCATGGAAGCGTCACGCCTACCTGAGCCCCGACGGCCAGCAGGTGATGTGCCATGCCCATGGCGCCCGCTTTGAGCCCGACACCGGTTTGTGTGTACACGGGCCGTGTCAGGGGCAGCGCTTGGTGCGGGTGCCCTTGCGGGTGGATGAGGTGGGGCTTGTACGACTGGCCGAACGGCAAGAACTGATTTGAAATTGAGTGAGACAACGGAAAGGACAAAGACCATGACCGCAATCAACAACGCCTTGGTGGTGGGTGGAGGTTTCTCCGGGATGGCAGCCGCCATCCGCATGAAGCGTGCCGGCATCAACGTGGATTTGCTGGAAATCGACCCGGCCTGGTGTCCTCTGGGGGCCGGTATCACCGTCAACGGTCCGACCCTGCGAGCATTGGAGTCGTTGGGGGTGTACGACTCTTTCCAGGCTGAGGGTTGGGTGTCGTCGGGTGTCGATATCTATACCCAGCAAGGCCACCATGTGGCGACCATGCCAACGCCGCCGGTGCAGGGGTCCAGCGTTTCGGGTGGCGGTGGCATCATGCGCCCGGTGTTGGCACGCATCTTGGCGGATGCGACCCGTGCTGCTGGCGTGAACGTGATCCTGGGGCATTCGTGGTCTGACGTTCAGACACAAGGTGATCAGGTTCAGGTCATACTGAACGATGGCACGCAACATCACTACGACCTGGTGGTGGCCGCCGATGGCGTGCATTCACCGCTGCGAGGGAAGTTCATGCCCGAGATTGGGCCGTTGCAGTACATCGGCCAAGGCGTGTGGCGTGCGGTGTGCCCCCGGCCTGCAGATCTTGTGCGACCGGCCATGTGGTTGGGACATCACATCAAGGCGGGTGTCAACCCCTGTTCGGCCACCCACATGTACCTCTTCATTACCGAAGACCGTCCGACCAAGGAATACATTGAGCCTGAAACATGGCCGACGGTGATGCAAGGGTTGCTCGCCCCCTTCCAGTCGCCCGTGCTGCAAGCGCTGATTCCGCACATGGCCAAGCCGGAGGCCGCCATCGATTACCGCCCGTTGGCCAATTTGCTGGTACCAACGCCTTGGAACCGTGGCCGTGTGGTGTTCATCGGGGACACGGTGGCCGCCACCACGCCGCATCTGGCATCGGGTGCGGGTATCGGCATTGAAAGCGGCATTGTGTTGGGTGAGGAGTTGGAGCGCCACAGCGAATTGCAGAGCGCACTCGATGCTTTCCATGCTCGACGTTTTGAGCGCTGCAGCCTGGTAGTGAAGAACTCCGAGCGTCTGTGCAAGATTGAAATTGAAGGCGGTGACAAGGCCGAGCACGCGCAGATCATGCGCGATTCGATGGTGGCGTTGGCACAACCCATCTGATCCAAAACCGACATATTCCAGGAGACAAAGATGGGTATTTCGATTGAAAGCAAGCGCGGCCGTGTCGCGCTGATGGTGGCGCATTGCGCGGGTATGGTGGATTTGGTGGCGTTGCCGGTGTGGGTCGGCACCTTGATCTCCCGGTATGGCTTTGACCCTCAGCAGGCAGGTGGCTTGGCCACCTTGTTCCTGCTGGGTGTGGTGTTGGCCAGCGTCATACTCGCTCCACAATTTCATCGGTTGCCGGGTCGATGGGTGGCCAGCCTAGGGTTTGGTGTTTCGGCACTGGGTTTCTGGCTGGCTTCAACCACGACTGCTTTCGGCGAACTCGCGGTACTGCATGCTGTCTCAGGGGTGGCCACCGGTGCTGCGCTCAGCGTTACCCATGGGACGATTGCACGCAGCGGCAACCCGCACCGGCTGTTTGCTATCGTGGGTATTGCGTTGGGTGTTTTTGCGGTTGCCTTTCTGGCCTCAACGCCTCAGTTGATTGCCGTTATTGGCGGTCCTGCGCTCTTCATGGCTTTTGCGGGTGTCATGGCTTTGGGGGCTGTGGCCGCTGTGCTGGCTTTCCCCTCGCCGGAGCCCGTCGTTGTATCGGTGGATCAGGCGACGATCAAGCCAACGCCACTGAGGGCCGCTGTGTGGTTCGGGATCGCTGGTATTGCCTGTATGACGGTGGTGCAGGCCATGACGTTCAGCTTTTTGGAACGTGCCGGGGCCGATCGCGGCTTCGAACGCCAGGCCATCAATGGTGTGTTGATCGCGCTGGGCCTGGTCAACCTGTTGCCAGCGGCGTTGGCCGCCTTGCTCGAAAAGCGATGGCCGGCCCGCAATGTACTGATGGTTGGTCCAGTGGTTCAGGCTGTGCTGTCGGCGACCATCATGGTGTCGCCGTTGTTCGGCCCGTATGCGGTGGCCGCGTCGGTTTTCGCAGCGGTGATGATCTTCACACACACCTTCGCTTTCGGCCTGCTGGCCCGATTGGACCCCAGTGGCCGGGCTCTGGCAGCGACGCCTGCCATGCTGATGGTGGGTTCCGCCATCGGCCCGGTGTTGGGAGGCACCTTGGTCAAGGTCGCTGGGTATGAAACGTTGGCCGTGGCGGCGGGCTGCATTGCCGTGCTGGCCGTGTTCTGTTTTTCTCGCCTGCCAGCGGCGGATCAAACTGCTGGTGCACCTCAGGAGGTGTTGGCATGAAACCCCGTCGCCAATTTGTCGATTTGTCGATTTACCTGGAGAACGACGTACTGTCTGACCCGCCACCATTGGCGCCGAAGATCACTTACCAAAAGCATGCCGACACGCTGCCTGAGTTCTTGGCGATGCTGCCAGGTACCCAGCCTGAGGACTACCCCGACGGCGAGGCCGCAGCGGCCGAATGGGTGACGCTGACCACCCACAACGGCACTCACCTAGACGCGCCCTGGCACTTCCATTCCACACAAGACGCCAAGCTGGGCGACAAGCGGCCATCGATGACGATCGATGAGGTGCCGTTGGAGTGGTGTTTTCAGCCCGGGGTGAAGCTCGACTTTCGCCACTTCCCGGATGGCTACGTGGCCACGGCCGCCGATGTGGAGGCCGAACTCAAGCGCATTGGCCACGAGCTTCAGCCACTTGACATTGTGGTGGTGAACACCCGTGCCGGTTCGCGCTACGGTCACAGTGATTTTGTGAGCGCAGGTTGCGGCATGGGCTACGAAGCCACCATATACCTGCTTGAGCGAGGCGTGCGGCTGACCGGTACCGACGCTTGGAGCTGGGATGCACCTTTTCCCTACACCGCCCAGAAGGTGGCCGAAACGGGTAACAAGTCCTTGATCTGGGAAGGTCACAAGGCCGGCCGCGACATCGGGTATTGCCACCTGGAGAAGTTGCACAACCTTGAGGCCATTCCTTCCCACGGTTTCACCATCTCCTGCTTTCCACACAAGATTCGTGGTGCATCGGCCGGCTGGACACGCGCAGTCGCTATCTTTGAGGAGCCAGCCCATGCGTCGGGTTGATACCCCCGGTTGCAACGAGGCGCCTGCTCGTCGCGCAGTCATCAAGACGATCATGACAGCGGTGGCTGGCATGTCATGGCTGGGGAGCTCTGCTAGGGCTCAAGGCAGCTATCCCACGAAACCGGTGCGATTGGTTGTGCCTTTCCCCGCCGGAACCTCGCCCGACGTGATCGCTCGCTTGTGGGCCGAGCGCTTTTCTCGCCTTGCCGGACAGCCTGTGGTGGTGGACAACCGGCCAGGGGCGGGCACCATCATTGCCGCGCAGCAGGTGGCCAACGCGCCCGCTGACGGCTACACCTTGTTCTGGACGGTGAACAACACGCTGTCCATCAACCCGTTCGTCTACAAAAAGCTGCCGTACAAAGCGGATGATTTTGTTCCGATCACGCAAATTCTGTCGGTGCCGTTTGTGCTGGTCGTTTCGCCCGATTCGCCCATCCGTACCTTGGCCGATTTGATGCAACGCACCAAAACCAAAGCAGGTGGCTTGAGTTACGCCAGTCCAGGCGTCGGTACTTCGCCGCACGTCATCATGGCGCGATTGCTGAACGCCGCAGGTGTTCAGATGACCCATGTCCCCTACAAAGACTCGTTTGCACCAGACGTCATGGCGGGCCGCATTGACGCCGCGTTCGACGCGAGTACCACCGCTATCCCCTTTGTGAAAGACGGCAAGCTGCGCGCCTTGGCCGTGTCCAGCCCGAACCGGATGGCTGACTTGAAGGACGTGCCCTCCATCGCCGAGAGTTACCCCGGCTTTCAAGGCGAGTCGTGGCACGGGGTCTTTGCGCCCAAGGGCACTCCCGAAGCCGTGGTCCGCGTGGTTGAGGACCGTTCGCGTGTCATCGTCCAGTCGGCAGAGTTCCGCGACAAGTTGGCATCGCTGGGCCTGACACCGGTGGGCAGCACTGGCAGTGACTTCAATGCCTTCCTGCAGGCGGATGCCCGCGCCTGGGAGCAGGTCGTGCGCACCAATGGCATCGCGCTGGACTAACGGAGGCTTGTGATGATTCCCACCTTGTTGACCCAGCCACCAGTGGCTGGGATGGGACCACGCACGCCTGCGCCCCAGCGTGCCATGACTGTTCGCCTGCGTTTGACATTGGGCATGGGCGCAATCTTGGCGCTGCTGGTCTTGCTGACCTTGGGGGCGCTGTGGCAGTTTGGCCAGACCGAGCGTCAAATGAAGCGCATCGTGGATGTGCATAACGTGCGCAGCCAATTGGCCAGCGAACTCAATGCTGCGCAGCTGGCTTGGGTGGTGCAGTTGCGAACTTTGTTGGGCTTGACCGAGCCTGAAGATCAGGTCGAGTTGCAAAAGCTGTTGAAGTCTGCCCGTGAACATTACTCCGAAGTCGAGGGTCGCTTGCGGGCCGTCTTGATGGAGGGTAGTGAGGAGGCTGCGCACATGTTGGCCACTTTGGAGCAAGCTGAGCGCACACGATCTGATTTGGAGCCGGCATGGCATGCGGCAGAGAATGCCGTCCTGAATGGTGCTGGGCCCGATGCCGCGTTGATATTGCTGTTGCCTGCTGAATCGGCCGAGAATCAATGGCGCGATCACATTCGCTCGCTCGTCACTGCTGCCGAGCAAGCGAATCGCGCCGAGATGGACGGCGCGTTGACCGCCCAGGGCGTCGCCACTTGGGCGATTTCCGGGCTGGCAGGTGTGTCGATGGTGTTGGGATTGCTGCTGTCCATCAGCTTGGTGCGCAGCATCTCCCGGCCCGTTGCAGTGGCTGTGGCCATGGCCGAGCAGATTGCCGCAGGCAGGCTGGACACCGATGTCAGCGAACGTGACCTGGGCCGACGCGACGAGTTTGGTCGCTTGTGCGAAGCCATGGTGGCCATGCAGACCAGGTTGCGCACAACCGTCGCAGCATTGCAGGCTTCTTCTCAGGCCGTCCAGCAGACCAGTGGTGAGTTCGGTGCAGGTAGCCAAGACTTGTCCCGCCGCACCGAGCAGTCTGCAGTCAAGCTAGAGCAGGTGACTTCGGTGATTGGTCAGCTTGACGAGGTTTCCTCCCAGAGTTTCGGTGTGGCCCGCGACGCCATTGCACTGGCCGCAGGTGCGCGCAGTCATGCTGAGCACGGGCATGCGGCGGTGGCTCACTTGACCGATCAGATGCACAAGATCGCCGAAGTGTCCAGACGCATCGGCACCATGGTGGATGCGATTGATGGCATTGCGTTTCAGACCAATATTCTGGCGCTGAATGCCTCGGTGGAGGCAGCCCGGGCCGGCGAGCAAGGCCGTGGTTTTGCTGTCGTGGCCGCAGAGGTTCGGCAATTGGCGCAGCGAGCCGCGCGGTCTGCCGATGAAATCCGTGGTCTCAGTGCTGAAACGGGGCGCACCATTGCCATGGGCGAAACCAGTGTGTCGCAGGTGGGGGTGACCGTCAACCAACTTGCGCAAACCGTTGGTCAGGTGGCCACTGCGGTGGAGAGCATTGCAGACGGCAGCGCGCGCCAGAGCGAAGCCTTGCAGGAAGTCACCGTCACTGTTCAAGAGTTGGACCACGTGACCCAGAAAAACGCTGCGCTGGCCGAGGAGCTGGCCGCTGCTGCCAGCAGCCTGCAAAGCCGCGCGGTGGAGTTGGCACAACAGCTTACCCAGTTTGAGCTGGGTACCCACTTTTCAGTTGCTCATGCTTAGGAAAGGCATCATGAACCTACCCCCCATTCATCGCGTTGTTACTGGTCACGACTCGCAAGGCAAAGCGATCGTGTCCAGTAATGGACCGTTACCTACAGTCGTTGAAATTCAGGCCATTCCTGGCACCGTGTTCCACGAGGTGTGGGCTACCGAAAGCACGCCAGCGGTTGTTGACAACGGCACCGACCCGTCGGTGGGCCCTTTGATGCTCCCGCCACCCAAAAAAGGAACGCGCATGCGTTTTGTGGACATTCCCCCCGATACCGACGATTTTCTGACCCATGGTGCGGGCCGCATGAAGGGAGCTTTTGCTCAGATTGGTGACGAGGCAGCGTCCACTGTCAAAACGAATTCGCCACATCCTTTGATGCACCGCACCGAATCGGTGGATTACGGCGTTGTCATCGAGGGTGAAATGACCTTGGTTTTGGACGACTCCGAGGTGTTGCTGAAACCAGGCAGTGTGGTGATACAGCGCGGAACCAACCATGCGTGGGCCAACCGCTCGGGGCAGATGTGTCGCATGCTGTTCGTTCTGTTGGATGGAGCGTATGCACCCGACGTGGCCGCTGCGCTGCAAAGCCGAGCATGACGTCTCTGTTTGACTTGATGGGCCAGGTGGCGCTGGTCACGGGGGCAACCGGCGGATTGGGTCGGGCCACAGTGGAGGCGTTGTTGGCCCAGGGCTGCCAGGTCATTGCGTCGGACCATGACGCTGAACGGTGCAGTGCATTGGCCCAAGCGTTGGGTAATGGTGTGGGTGTGATCACCGCCGATCTGAGCGATCCCGCCTCCATCAATGCATTGCTGGTCCAAGCCCGAGTGCAGGCGCCCCAGATCGACATTCTGGTCTGCAACGCCGGCATCCAAGGGCCAGCGGGCCCTTTGGAGCAGGTCACGGATGCCGATTGGGAGGCGGTCATGCAGGTCAACCTGCGCAGCGCCCTGCAGTTGACCGCTGGCTTGGTGCCCGCCATGGCGCAACGTGGGCGGGGCTCGGTGGTCTTGGTGTCCAGCATCGCCGGTTTGCGTGGCAACGGTGCCATTGGCTTGTACGGCTTGTCCAAGGCCGCTTTGGCGCAACTGGCGCGCAACCTGGCGGTGCAGTGGGGCCCCCGGGGTGTGCGCTGCAATGCCGTATCGCCTGGCTTGATACGGACGCCACTGGCCAGTGAACTGCTCGTTAACGACACGTTCATGCAGCGGCGCATGCAGATGACGCCCCTGCGTCGCGTGGGCGAGCCGCACGAAGTGGCTGGGGCGGTCGCTTTCCTGTGCAGCCCAGCTGGCGCATTTGTGAACGGCCACAACTTGGTGGTCGATGGCGGTACCACCATCACCGATGGATCTTGAAAACGTAAAGGAACAACCATGAAGTTGGCCAGTTTGAATAACGGCAGCCGCGACGGCCGCCTGGTGATCGTTTCGCGCGATCTGCGCCATGCTGTGGATGCCGCTGGTTTTGCACCGACGATGCAATTTGCCCTGGACCATTGGCAAGGTGTTGTCGAAGGCCTGAACGCTTTGTACCAAGCGCTGAACGCTGACCGGGCGCCGGGTGCGTTCGATTTTGATCCCGCTCAAGCGATGGCGCCGTTGCCGCGCACTCACCAGTTTGTGGATGCCAGTGCGTTCCTGAACCACGGCAGCATCATGGAGCGTGCGTACAACCTCACGGTCCCACGACCGGAAGGCATGCCCATCCTGATCCAGCGCCAAGGAGACGATTTTCGTGGGCCGCTTGAAGATTACCCACTGCTGGCTGAATCCGAGAATGGCGATTTTGAAGGTGAGTTCGGCGTCATCGTGGACGACATTCCAATGGGCAGCAGCCCACAGGTGTGTGAGCAGAAGATCCGCCTCTTCACCCTGTTCAACGACGTCAGCATGCGGGCCCACCTGGGGCGGGAAATGGCCGTGGGCTTTGGCTTCATCCAGGCCAAGCCAGCTACCGTTTTCGCACCTGTGGCGGTGACGCCGGACGAACTGGGCAGCGCGTGGGCTCAGGGGCGGGTGGCGCTGGACATGACGGTGCACCGCAACGGAGAGCGTTTCGGTCACCCCAATGGGCGCGAGATGGACTGGAGCTTTGGTGAGCTGCTGGCCTACCTGGCCTACAACCGCAACTTGCGCGCAGGCACCGTGCTCGGCTCTGGCACGGTGTCCAACCGCGATCACCAGCGCGTCGGTTCGGCGTGCCTGGCCGAACGAAGGGCCTTGGAGGTGATTGAGCTGGGTGCTCCACGCACCCCCTTTCTGCAATACGGCGACGTGATGCGCTTTGAAGTCTTGGACAACGCGGGAGTGAGTGTGTTCGGCGCCATTGAGCACCGTTTCGTGGAGCTGGCGAAATGAGTTTGCGCGTGCTCGTGACCGGCGCTGGTGGTTTTGTCGGTCGGGCGCTGCTGCAGCGTTTGCTCCAGGACGGTTTGGGCGGCCAACGCGTGGACGCGGTGGTCGCTTGCGACCTGGGTTTGCAGGGGCTGCCGAACGATGCCCGCATAGTGTTGGTGGAAGGCAGTGTGGCCGATGCCAAAGTGCTGGACAAGGCTTTGCGGCAACCTGTTGGTGTGGTGTTTCACTTGGCCAGCGTGCCCGGCGGGGCGGCGGAGAAAGATCCGGTGCTGGGGCGTCGTGTCAATCTGGATGCCACGGTGCAGTTGCTGGAGCGGCTGCGGCTCCAAGGCGGGCGGCCGCGCTTTGTGTTTGCGAGCACGGTGGCGGTCTATGGGGAGTCGTTGCCCTTGGTGGTGGACGAGCAGACGCCACCCCGTCCGGCTTTAAGTTATGGCGCCCACAAGCTGTGCAGCGAAGTGATGGTGGCCGACGCTGACCGCCGTGGCTGGGTCCAGGGTTGTTCATTGCGTTTGCCTGGGGTGGTGGCCCGGCCGGGAGATGGTGCCGGCTTGATGTCCGCCTTCATGAGCCAGTTGTTCTGGAAATTGAAGGCGGGCGAACCCATCACCTTGCCCGTGACGGCTGAGGGCACCGCGTGGTGGATTTCTGTAGGCGCCTGCGTGGACAACCTGCTTCACGCTGCTTGCTTGGATTCTGATGCGTTGGGAGCCGATCGGGTGGTTCAAATGCCCGCTCAATGGCTGTCGATGAACCAAGTGATTGAGGCTTTGGTGCAGGCCTATGGGGCCGACCGGCGGGACTTGGTGAGCTTCGAGCCGCAACCGTTGGTGCAGCGGTTGTTTGCCAGTTTGCCTCCATTGAGCACACCCCAGGCGTTGGCGCTGGGGTTCGCCCACGATGGTTCGGCGGTAGCGTTGGTACGTAGGGCAACCGCCGCAGATTAATGTTTCACAGTGTTTAAGCGTAGTTACCGAGTGTCGTTCTCCGCCAGTACGCCGACGCCTTGATCCGCTCCACGCTCAAACCCACCTTGGCGCTGAGTATCTCTCGCCAGGCGGCAACGTCCCCTGCCTCGCCAGCGCACCAAACATAACCTGGCCCCATGGGTGGCGTCCATTGTTCTGCAAAGTCCCTGCAGGCGGCCTCGTGGTCGAGCCACTGCAAGGTGACCCCGGGCGGCAGCGGCAATGTGCGGCGATCGGCCACAGAGGGCATCAGCACCGCCAGTTGCCCCACGCAGCTGATAGGCCATTCGTCCAGGCAGCGCGTCATGGCCGGCAAGGCCGTGGCGTCGCCCATCAGCAGCAGCCACTGCACATCCTGCGGCAACAGCATCGAACCCTTGGGGCCACCTACCACCAGGGTTTGGCCAGCGGTCGCCTGTGCAGCCCAGTCCGAGGCGGGGCCGCCTTCGTGCAGTACAAATTCCAGGTCCAGTTCGCAGGTGTTGCGGTCGTATCGGATCGGGGTGTAGTCGCGCGCCAACGGGGTGGTGGGGTCGGCGCTGGGCAGGAACACCTTGACGTGATCGTCAAACCCCAGGCTCACAAAGTCGTGCAAATCGGCGCCATACAGCGTGACCCGAACCAGCGCGGGGGTGACGCGCAGCACCCGCCGCACCGTCAACTGGCGCCGCTTCAAGGGGTGGCGAACGCGGGTCACGCCCGAGGGCAGGGTGTCTAGTGTGGGGTTCATGCTGCAGCCATCCATCGCGCCAAACGGGGGCGAATTACAAAACTCATGGTCAGGCCGATCAACAAGCCGGCCGGCAACGAGCGCACGAACGCCTCGGCCCACTGAGCGCCAAAACCGGTGCCCAGCCCGTGGGTGCTGTAAGTCACCGCGCTGGACACCAGGGTTTCCATGACGATGGCCGTGCCCAGTGCCAGCACACACTTGAACACCCAGTCGGGAATAAGGCGGGCCATGGGCGTGGCCAGCCGCTGCATCAGTGCCATGATCAGGAGACCTATGGGCAGCACCGGCAGGGCGAACGCAAACGCTTTGAGCCACATCCACCCAAACCCAGGGCCAAAGCCCACGTTGATCCAGGTCATCAGCCCGCTCAAGGCGAGTCCGATGGTTGGCAGTATGACCAAAGCAGGGAGGATTCGGCGCAGCGCCGAAGGTGTGTGAGCAGGTGCTGTGTGTGGCATGACAAAGGCATTTGGTTGATAATATCAACATCATAATTCAGTAAGTTGATGTAGTCAACCAATAGCATGAGAGACATTGCCTCCCCACAGCTCGCCGCTCTCGACGCCTTGATGGGCGTGTTCGCCCGTTTCAAGCGGCACATGCAGCAAGCGCTGGCGGCGCATGGCGAGGGCGTGCCGCCGCCGATGGTGCTGCGGTTGTTGCAGTTGTGCGATCAACAGCCCGGCATCACCCCGAGCGGCTTGGTGGGGGCCACCGGGCGGGACAAGGCGCAGATCACCCGCATGGTCAAAACCTTGTTGGACGATGGCTACCTGGAGCGCCGGGCCCACCCTGAAGACCGTCGCAGCCATTGCCTTTGGCCGACGCCGCGTGGCGTGACCATGGTGCAGGTGTTTGCGCAGGCCCAGGCGCAAGTGGCGGCCGAGTTGTTTGGGGCCTGCACCCCGGCGCAGTTGGAGGGGTTGATGCAGCAGTGGGCTGCGCTGGGCCAGCCGCCACAGCGGTGATCAGGCCAGCGCCTGTCGCTGCAACCATCCCGGCACCGCCGTGCGGGCGCACTGTTGCAGGCTGCACAAGGCGGCGTGTCCGGCATCGCGCAGGCCATGGCGTGCCGTCAGGTCGCCCTGGATGCGGCACAGCAGCGCCGCCGTCACTTGCGCGTCCGACAACGCCCGGTGGGCCCGCCCTTCGCGCGCCAGGTGCAGGTGTTCGGCCAGCGTGCCAAGCTTGTGGTTGGGCGCCTGCGGGTACAGGCGGCGCGCCAGCAGCACGGTGCAGGCAAATGGCTGTGCGTGTTCCAATCCCAGAGCTGCCAGCTCGGCTTGCCAGAACTTGCGGTCGAAGGAGGCGTTGTGAGCCACCAGCGGCGCATTGCCTACAAAGCGGGCGGCTTCGGCCATTGCGGTGGCCACGGGCGGCGCGGCGCGCACCATCGCGTCGGTGATGCCGGTGAGTTGGCTGATGAAGCCCGGAATGCGTCGGCCCGGGTTCATCAGGCTCTGGTAGTGGTCCACCACCTGCCCACCTTCGGTCATCACGATGGCGACCTCGGTCGGCCGGTCGCCGTAGGCGGGCGACATGCCGGTGGTTTCGAAGTCAATCACGGCGATGCGGGTCATGCGGCATTGTAGGCAGGCGAGTCACCTCGGCGCTGTGTAGGATGGAGGGCATGTCCGACGACAACCAGACCTACGTCCCCACCTCGTTCATCGCGCTCTACCTGCCCGAAGGCCGGCTGAAGCCGACCGCACCCAAGGCCGAGATCGCCCAACGCCACGAGCTGTGCGAAGACTTGGCGCAAATGCTGACCGAGACCGCATCCACCCTGTTTCACACCCTGCACATCACAGAAACCGACGTATTGCAGCGCTGCCTCACTGGCTTGACCGGTGAGGGCGCCGTGGTCAGCCCATCTGAGGCGCATTGGGTGGTGCGCCGTCTGGCCGAGTTGATGAACTGGCCGACGGTGGATGTTTGAAGGCCGCCGTGTTGGCGCCTGACCGCCTCAGGGGTTCAGGGCCAAAGTGGCCAGCCCGTACAACGGTACCCCCAGCCACGGCTGCCAGCAGGCTTCCGTGGCTTGGGCGGCCCAGCCGTAGCATTCGGTCACGCTGCTCAAGTTTCGCAGGCGCAAGCGGGGGTGGACGCGGGTGAGTTCTTGCGGGCCGCGCAAGCCCCAGTGAAATTCGGCCCCCGTGCGGCCCACACTGGCGTGCAGCCCGGCGCGGCCGACGGCCAAGGCGGACAGCGTGTCCAGCACGAACAAGGAACCGGCCGGCGCGTGTTCGCCAAAGCTGAACAGCACCTGGTGCACTTCCTCGGGCTCCAGGTACATCAACACGCCCTCACACAACACCAGCACCGGGGTGTCGGCGTCGCGCGGTGGCAAGGCCAGCGCACTCCACCAGTCGGTCTCGCGCAGGTCCACCGTGGTGTTGCACCAGCGTGGGGTGGGCGGTGGCAGCAGGGCTTCACGCAGCGCGAACACCTCTGGCAGGTCGGCATCCACCCAGCCGTTGCGGCCGTTGTCGAACCACTGGAAATGGCTGGATAGCCCGCAACCCAAATTGACGCCCAAGGCGCTGGGCCAACGCTGAAAAAACGCCGCTCCAATGGTTTTGATTTCGCGCGTGCGCCACAAAATGTTGATGACCGTGGGGACGTCGGCCACGTAGCGCTCGGGGTCCACGTCCAGGCAATGCAGCAGGTTGGCCGCATGCGCGTCGTGGCAATCCAGCCAGGGAAACTGTTGGGGGCCGGCCGCGCGCGCCGCCAGCGGGATGAGCAACGTGCTGGGCACGGCGGGCAGGATGTAGGGCGACACTTGGCAAGGCCGTGCGGTGCGGGGCAGGTCGCAGCGGGTGCGCCCGCAACGGCGAATGACCGGGTCCATGGGCTCCTCCAAGTGTCTCCAGCGAGACATGTCTCAGCCCATCATAGTCCAGTTTGCGCCGCCTGGGTAGCGGGTTTGGCGGGGCCGTGGGCCGCCACCAGCGCGTCCCAAAACGCCTGGGTCAACCGCAGCGGGCGGGGCGATTGCCGCACGATGGCCGAGAATCGGCAGGTGTAGCGCAGCACCTCGGGCGCGACCGCGCGCATCTGTCCCCGCTGCACGAACGGCTGGGCGTAATGGTCGGGCAAAAAGCCGACGAAGGTGCCCGACAGCACCAGCGTGGCCACCGCCTCCTGGTCCGACGCGGTGGCCCGCCGTTCCAGTTGCCGCTCGTGCGTCAGCGCCATGTTGGGAGAGTGGTAGCCCAGTGCGGCCAGGTCTTGCTGGCGCAGCTCGGGCCAGCCGAAGGGGCGGTCGGCCTGCTCGAACCATGGGTGGCCGCGCCCAGCGTAGAGCTGCATGGTTTCGCCGAACAGTTCCCGGTAGGTCAGGGTGTCGGAATGGCGGTGTTCCGGGATCACGCCCAGGTGGTAGCGACCGTCGATGACGCCACGCTCGATCATGCCGATGGGGCCCACGTGCAGGTGCAGCGTGGCTTGCGGCGCCAGCTGCCGAAAATGCGCCACCGCGTCGGCGATGCGGGCCTGCGGGTTGGAGGCGGTTTTCTCGAACAGGGCCACGTGCAGGTCACCGCCCAAGCGGCGGTGAATGTCGTGCAGGTTGCCGCGAAAGGCGTCGGTGGCGGCCAGCAGACGCAGCGCCGCGTCGTACACCTGCTCTCCCTCGGGTGTGAGCGCAAAGCCGGCCCGCCCGCGCCGGCACAGCACCAGGCCCAGCCGGGTTTCCAGGTCTTTCACGTGCCGGCTGATGGTGGACATGGCGATGTTCAGCTCCAGCTCCGCCGAGGCCATGCCGCCGCATTCCACCACGCTCTTGAACACCCGCAGCAGGCGCAAATCGGCGTCGCCCAGCTGCCCCAGCAGTGTCACATTCTTTACTTGCATAGACGCTCAACCAAAGATGGATATCTGTTCATTTGTGGGAGTATGACGGCAAGCCAAAATTCGTTGAAATTCCCCCCTTGAGGCACCACCATGGACATGACCGACCGCCAGCACCTTGACACCCCCTTGGCCCCCTTGCGCACCGACGCCGCCTGGCTCGACGCCCACTGGATGCCCTACACCGGCAACCGACAGTTCAAGGCGCAGCCGCGCATCATTACCGCCGCCCAGGGCGCTTACCTGATCGACGCCGACGGTCGGCGCATTTTTGACGGCCTGTCCGGCCTGTGGACCTGCGGCCTGGGGCACTGCCAGGCCAGCATCAGCCGGGCCGTGGCGCAGCAAGTGGCCACACTCGACTATTCACCTGCGTTCCAGTTCGGTCACCCGCTGTCGTTCGACTTGGCCAACCGCATCGTGGAGCGCATGCCCGATGGGCTGAGCCACGTGTTCTTCACCGGCTCCGGTTCCGAGTCGGCCGATACGTCGCTGAAAATGGCGCGCGCCTACTGGCGCGCCAAAGGGCAGGCCAGCAAGACGCGGCTGATCGGTCGCGTCAAGGGCTACCACGGGGTGAACTTTGGTGGCATTTCGGTGGGCGGCATCGTGGCCAACCGCAAACTGTTTGGCCAAGCGGTGGAGGCCGACCACCTGCCGCACACCCAGCCGCCCAATGGCTCCTTCTTCAAGGGCATGCCACCGGCCGAAGCGCAGGGCGCCTACCCCGGCGCGGCGCTGGCCGAAGACCTGCTGCAACTCATCCAGTTGCACGACGCCTCCAACATCGCTGCCGTGATCGTGGAACCCATGAGCGGTTCGGCCGGCGTGGTGATTCCGCCGCAAGGCTACCTGCAACGCCTGCGCGAGATTTGCACCGCGAACAACATCCTGTTGATTTTTGACGAGGTGATCACTGGTTTTGGCCGCATGGGCGCCTGGACCGGGGCCGAGGCCTTTGGCGTGACGCCCGACATCCTGAACTTTGCCAAACAGGTGACCAACGGCGTGCAGCCGCTGGGCGGCGTGGTGGCCACCCGCGAGATTTACGACACCTTCATGGCCGCAGGAGGGCCTGACTACATGCTGGAATTCCCGCACGGCTACACCTATTCGGCCCACCCGGTGGCGTGCGCCGCAGGCATCGCCACCATGGACCTGCTGGTGAAAGAACACATGCCCCAGTGCGTGGCCGAACTGGCCCCGCACTTCGAGCGTGCGGTGCACGGCCTGCGCGGCGCCCGGCACGTGGCCGACATCCGCAACTACGGCCTGGCGGCGGGCTTCACCATCGCCCCGGTGCCGGGCGAGCCCGCCAAACGCCCCTACGAAATCGCCATGGCCATGTGGGCCAAGGGCTTTTACGTGCGCTACGGCGGCGACACCATCCAGCTGGCGCCGCCCTTCATCAGCACCCCGGCCGAGATCGACACCCTGGTCAGCGCCCTGGGTGACGTGCTGCAGGCCACGGCTTGACGCAGGCCAGCGCCGCCGCGCTGGTCGTGCCAGCCTGATGGGCTGGCACGCCGTTCAGAACCCGCCCAGCGCCTTGTACAGCGCCACGCGGTTCTGCTGCAGCGCGTAACCCACCTGTACGGCGGCCTGTTCGGCGCTGTACAGGCTGCGTTGCGCGTCCAGCCATTCCAGTTGGCTTGCCACGCCTTGCTCCAGCCGGCGCTGCGTCAGGCGCGAGCGTTCGCGCTCGGCCGTCACCAGTTCCTGTTGGGCCTGGGCTTGCAGGCGCAAGGTGTCTTGGCCGGCCAGCGCATCGTTCACGTCCTTGAACGCGGTCTGGATGGCTTTCTCGTACTGCGCCAGCGCCGCCTCGCGGGCTGCTTGCGCAGAAGCGAGGTTGGCGCGGTTGGCGCCGCCGTCGAAGATGGGCAGCAAGGCCTGCGGGGCCAACGCCCAGCCCCAGGTGCCACTGCCCAGCAGGCCCGAGAGTTCGCTGCTCGCGCTGCCCAGGCTGGCCGTCAGGCTGATGCGCGGGAAGAAGGCGGCGCGCGCGGCGCCGATCTGGGCATTGGCCGCGGCGAGCTGCTCTTCCGCCGCGCGGATGTCGGGGCGGTCCAGCAGCACGCGCGATGGCACGCCCACCGCCACGTCAGCGAAGGCGTTTGCTTTTTCCGTAGGCGGCGCATTGCCCGCATTCAACCCAGCAGTTTCAGCCACAGGGTCGCCCACCAGCAAGGCCAGGGCATTGCGCGCCAGGGCCCGTTGCTGTTGCCATTGCGCCCGGCTGGCGCGGGCCGCCGCCGCCAGCGATTCGGCCTGTCGCAGCTCCAGGGCCGATGCCGCACCGTGCTCAAAACGAAGCCGGGTCAGGCGCAGGGTGTCCTCGCGGGTGGCCAGGGTGCGGTCCGCCAGGGTCAACTGCGCCTGTGCAGACTGCAGGTCCAGCCACGCTGCGCTGACGCCCGCGACCAGCCCGATGCGGGTGTACTTCAGCGCCTCTTCGGAGGCAAGGAACTGGGCCCGCGCTGCCTCGCTTAGGCTTTCGAGACGACCGAAAAAGTCGATTTCCCAGCCCGCTACCTGCAGCCCAGCGGTGTAGGTGCTGTTGATGGGTTCGTTCTCGCCCACGGTCTGCCGGCTGCCGGTGACGCCGGCATTCACCGTGGGCAGGCGTGCCGCTTCACGGATGCGCAATTGAGCCCGCAGTTGCTCCAGTTGCGCCGCCGCGATGCGGGCGTCCTGGTTGCGCTGCAGGGCCTGCTCGATCAGCGTGCGCAAGGCCGCGTCCCGCACAAAGCTCTGCCAGGGCAGGGGGGTGACGGCGGCCTCGCCAGCCACGGTTGCGTCGGCGCCCTGCCATTGCGCGGGCAGGGGCAGGTCGGGGCGTTGGTAAGGCTGGAATTGTGAGCACCCGGCCAGCACCGCCAGCACGGTCGGGGCCAGGGTCCAGCGCCCCAGGCGCCCACGGTGCGGTGTCAACAGTGCGTCAGTCATGGTGGATTCCGATTTTTTCTGCGTCGTGCTGGTGGACCAGGTGTTGCCGCGCGCTGCCCTTGAACAGCGAACGCACCACCACGAAGAACACCGGCACAAAAATGACCGCCAGCACCGTGCCGGTGACCATGCCCCCGATCACGCCAGTGCCGATGGCACGTTGGCTGGCCGAACTGGCCCCCGTGGCGATGGCCAGCGGAATCACCCCCGCGGTGAAGGCCAGCGACGTCATGACGATGGGCCGGAACCGCAGGTGGGCTGCTTCCAGCGCCGCTTCGAACAGGCTCTTGCCTTGGGCTTGCAAGTCTTTGGCGAATTCGATGATCAGGATCGCGTTCTTGGCCGACAAACCGATGATGGTGATCAGGCCGACCTGGAAGTACACGTCGTTGGCGTAGCCGCGCAGCCAGGTGGCCAGCAGCACCCCGACCACGCCCAGCGGCACCACCAGAATGACGGCCAGCGGAATGGTCCAGCTTTCGTACAACGCGGCCAGGCACAGGAACACCGCCAGGATGGCGAAGGCGTACACGATGTAGGCCTGCGCCCCGGCGAGCTTTTCTTCGCGCGATTGGCCGGTCCATTCAAAGCCGAAGCCTTGGGGCAATTGGGCCGCCAGCTTTTCCATCTCGGCCATCGCCTCGCCGGTGCTGTAACCGTCGGCCGCACTGCCGCTGA